>NZ_DATJWR010000352.1:0-21416 GCF_035501035.1 Paraburkholderia sp. | reverse complement strand
TCCTCGCGCAGGCCGAATTCGCGCGCGAGCTCGGGCAGGAGCGTGCCGGAGGGCGCGCTGCCTTCGGCGAGCGAGGGCATTTGCGCGCGCGTCATGTTGCAGGCGTCGAGCAGGGCGTCGGACCAGTCGCGCTTCGCCACGTCGAGCCAGAGCGTGCCCGCCGCGTCGGACGGATCGGAGACCTTGCCGCCTGTGAGGCAAAGGCGCAGGTAGTCCTTCGGCAGCAACACGCAGGCCGTTTGCCGGAAGATTTGCGGCTCGTGGCGCGCAACCCACAGCAGCTTGGGCGCGGTGAAGCCGGGCATCGCGAGATTGCCGGCAATGCGATGCAGTTGCGGCGCACGCGCCGTGAGCTCGGCGCATTCATCGACGGCCCGCATGTCGTTCCACAGGATCGCCGGGCGAAGCACGTTGTCGTGCGCGTCGAGCAGCACGGCGCCATGCATCTGCCCGGAGAGGCCAATGCCGCGCACCTGCGCGAATGCTTGCGGATGGGCCTCGCGCAGCGCGGCGAGCGCGCGGCGCGTGCCATTCCACCAGTCGGCGGGATTCTGCTCGGACCAGCGCGGGTGTGGCCGCGACACGGTGAAGGGCGAGCCGGCGGTGCCGATCACGCGGCCGTCGGGCGCGAGCAGCAGGACTTTCACTTCGGAGGTGCCGAGGTCGATGCCGAGATACATGGGCGCGCTGAAATCGTAATGAGGGTTGCGCTACTTTATCCGCGCGCCGGGCGCGACGCCATGCGCGCCGACCCGCAGGGCGCGCTTGGCGCGTGTTCGACCGGTTGCCCGAATCGATCGAATCGATCGAATCGCAGGTTGCGATCAAACGCTGCAGCCGCGAGAGGCGAGCCACCGGTCCACGCGCGCGAGCGCGCCGCGCACGGCGCTGTCGAGCGTCGAGTTACCGGCGAGGCTGCCCCAGAGCAGCTTGTCGGCGAGAAATGCCGCGGCAGGCTCGCCGCTTTCGAACATGCGGTGCACGGCTGGCTCGTCCATCACGCCGTCCTGGTAGCGGTAGGGCAGCGTGCCCTTGTGCCAGCGCTCGAGAAAGCGCAGGAAGAGCGCGGGAAGCACGGCCGTGGCGGCGGGCGTGGCGCCCGCGGCGATGCGCTGCGCGAGCGTCGGCGCGATGAAGCCGGGGATCTTCGAATAGCCGTCGGCGGCCACGCGCTGGTTCGTGTCCTGGATGTACGGGTTGCTGAAGCGTTCGAGCACGACGTCGCGATACTTCGCGAGATCGAGCGGGCTCGGCGTGAGGCAGGGGATCACGTCCTCGCTCACGTATTCGCGCGCGAAGCTGCGGATATCGCTGTCGTTCGTGCCTTCGTGGATGTAGTCGAGGCCGATCAGCGTGCCGGCCCACGCGATGCAACTATGCGTCGCGTTGAGGATGCGGATCTTCGCTTCCTCGTAGGGCATGACCGACTCGACGAGCTCCGCGCCCGCGCGTTCCCACGCGGGCCGCCCCGCGCAGAAGTGATCCTCGATCACCCACTGGATGAACGCCTCGCCCATCACCGGGCAGGCGTCGTCCACACCGGTCGCGGCCTTCACGCGTTCGCGCACGTCGGGTGTGGGGCGCGGCGTGATGCGGTCGACCATCGAGTCGGGGCAGGACGTGTTCGCGTCGAACCAGTCGCGCAGCGCCGTCGCGCCGCGCAGCGCGAGGAATTCGCGCATGCCCGCGTGAAAGCGCTTGCCGTTGCTGCGCAGGTTGTCGCAGGTCTGCAGCGTGACGGGGCCGCCGTTGCGCGCCATGCGCGCTTCGAGGATCGCCGCGAGCGCGCCGTAGATCGTCGTGCGCGCACCGGACAGATCGGCGGCGAGGTCGGGGTTCGCCGTGTCGAGGCGATCGTGCTCGTCGAGGTAATAGCCGCCTTCGGTCACCGTGAACGCGATGATCTTGCACGCCGCTTCGGCGCCCGCGTCGATGAGGCCGGCGAGGTCGGCGGACCACGGCAGCACGCGCGTGATCGAGCGGATCGTCTCGTAAGCGCGCTCGCCCTGTGGCGTGACGGTTTCGAGCGTGTACACGCCGTTTTGCGCGGCGAGCGCATCGAGCACGGCGTTCATGTCGGAGCGGATATTGCCGACGGTGAGCGACCACGTCGGCTCGTCGGGCTTGCGCGCGAGATTCACGCGATGCAGATACCACGCCTGATGCGCGCGGTGGAACGACCCGGCGCCGATGTGCAGGATCACGTTCGCGTCGCCGCGTTCGCTGTTCATAGGTGTCTCCTGTCTCCTGTGGAGCGCGCTGAGTCGCGTCCCATGCAGAGCTGATCGTGCCGCCTGGCTTGTGCGCGCCTTACACGCGCATCTCACGCCGGCCGATTTTGGCGATCGGCTGGAAACGGAACAATTGCTCACTGAATGAACGAATGATCTTATCCGGGCGCAGGAAAGTCAAGCGAGGGCGGCGAGTTTCAGTGGCGCGGTGCGAGGCGGCGTGACGCGCGCTCGGGGCTGAGGCCCGCTACGTGGGCGATAGAGGGGTGTGTTGTGGCGCACAAGGCGCCCGATACAGGAATTGCGAAGAGGATGGGAGAGGGGCGAGGCGGGCGTATAGGTGCGCTCGCCCTAACCGCCAGTGCGCTCCGCCGCCGCGACTGCCGCGACGGCTGTGACAGCCTGCGCGGTCGCATCCGCCGCGCAGCAATCCACGACGATGCGCTCCGGCATCGCGCGCAGCCAGGTGAGCTGGCGCTTGCAGAGCTGGCGCGTGGCGAACACGCCCTTGTCGCGCATGGTGTCGTAGTCGATCGCGCCGTCCAGGTATTCCCACACCTGCCGGTAGCCCACGCAGCGCATGGAAGGCAGGTTCGGGTTCAGGTCGCCGCGCGCGCGCAGCGTCTTCACCTCGTCGACGAGACCGCCCGCGAGCATGGCGTCGAAGCGTGCTGCGATGCGCGCATGCAGCACGCCGCGCTCCGACGGTTCGAGCGCGACCGGCACGAACCGATAGCGAGCGGCTTCGTCCTCGCGCGTGGACGGCGTGGCGAGCAGCACCGACATCGGCTGCCCGGCCAGCATGTAGATTTCGAGCGCACGCTGGATGCGCTGCGAATCGTTCGGCGCGAGGCGCGCCGCCGTGGCCGCGTCGACCTGTGCGAGGCGCGCGTGCATGGCGGGCCAGCCTTCGCGCGCGGCGTCGGCGTCGAGTTGCGCGCGCACGGCCGGGTCGGCCGAGGGCAGGTCGTTGAGGCCTTGCGTGAGCGCCTTGTAGTAGAGCATCGTGCCGCCCACGAGCAGCGGCACGTTGCCGCGCGCCACGATCTCGCCCGTCACGCGCAGGGCGTCGGCGCGAAAGTCGGCGGCGGAATACGCATCGACGGGATCGACGATGTCGATCAGATGGTGCGCGACGGCCGCGCGCTCCTCGACGCCAGGCTTCGCGGTGCCGATGTCCATCTCGCGATAGACGAGCGCCGAGTCGACGCTCACGATCTCCACCGTGCGCCCGTGCGCCGCCTGCTGCGCGGCATAGGCGAGCGCCGCCGCCGTCTTGCCGGAGGCCGTGGGGCCGAGCAGGCAGGCGACGGGCAGCGCGCGGGCATCCTTGCTGCCGGCCGGTGTATTCGACTGCGTCATTGACCGCGCATGAAGAGCCGATCGAGATCGGCGAGCGTGAGCTGGTACCAGGTCGGCCGGCCATGATTGCACTGGTCGGCGCGCTCGGTCGCTTCCATCTGGCGCAGGAGCGCGTTCATCTCGTCGAGCGTGAGGCGCCGGTTCGCGCGCACCGCGTGATGGCAGGCGAGTGTGCCGAGCATCTCGTGCTGGCGCTCGGTTAGCACGCGCGAGCCGCCATAGGCATGCAGGTCGGTGAGCACGGCGCGCGCGAGCGCCTGGAGGTCGGCGTCCTTGAGCAGCGCCGGCACCGCGCGAATCGCGATCGATGTGGGCGAGAGCACGGCGAGGTCGAAGCCGAGCGCCTCGAGCGTGGCCTTTTCTTCCTCGACGGTGCCGGTTTCGATGGGATCGGCCGTCATCGAGATCGGAATCAGCAAGGGCTGCACGGCCAGCGAGCGCTCGGCGAGCGCCTGCTTGAACTGCTCGTAGAGGATGCGCTCGTGCGCGGCGTGCATGTCGACGATCACGAGGCCGCGCGCATTCTGCGCGAGCACGTAGATGCCGTGCACCTGGCCGAGCGCGAAGCCGAGCGGGTGATCGTCGCCGGCTTCGAAGGCGGCATGTGCGGCGTGGGCGGCCATTTCACCGGAGGCGCCAAGTGAGCCAATCGAGCCGGCGGCATCTTGCGCCTGCGGCACGGTCGCGCCTTGCGCCGTTCCCGCGCCGACGTCCTTGCGGCCGAAGAGGGCGTCGTAGAGCGCGAGCGGCTGCGCGACGGGCAGGCTGCCTTGCGTCATGCGCGACTGGCGCAGCCAGGTGTTGCCGCTGCCCGAGCCGGCGCCGCCGCTTGCCGGCGCGAAGCCCGACGTGCGCGAACCCGCGCCGCCCGCGCCGCCCGAGCCGCCGAAGCTGCTCGCGACGCTCGCGGTGCCGAACTTGCCGTCCTCGCCGAAGCCGCCGGCCGTGCCCGGGGCACCTGGGGCAGCGCCGCTACGCGAAAAGCCCGGCGTGCCAGCCGTGCCCGCGGCCAAACCGGCGGAGGTGCCCAGCACGCCCGCGCCCGGCATGGGCCGCGGCTCGATGAGCGCGGCGTGGCCGCCCGAAGTCGTCTCGGGCGAGGCGCCCGCATGGCGCGCGAGCGCGCGCTGCACGGCATGAAACACGAACTGGTGAATCGAGCGCGAATCACGGAAGCGCACTTCGATCTTCGAGGGATGCACGTTCACGTCGACGGCCTCGGGCGGCAGGTCGAGGAACAGCACGTACGACGGATAGCGGTCGCCGTGCAGCACGTCCTCGTACGCCGAGCGCACCGCGTGCGTGAGCAGCTTGTCGCGCACGAAGCGGCCGTTCACGAAGAAGTACTGCTGGTCGGCGCGATTGCGGCTTGCCGTCGGCAGGCCTGCGCAGCCGTAGACGGCGAGCGGCCCCGCGCGCTCGTCGAGCGGCAGGTGCGCGGTGGCGAACACTTCGCCAAGAATCTTCGAGACGCGCGTGCCCGGATCGCTCGCGTTCCAGTGCTCGACCGCGCGGCCGTTGTGCAAGACCGAGATCGCCACGTCGGGGCGCGCGAGCGCGCTGCGGCGGATCATCTCGAGACAGTGGCCGAGCTCGGTTTGCTCGCTCTTCAGGAACTTGCGGCGCGCGGGCGTGTTGAAGTACAGCTCGCGCACCTCGATGGTCGTGCCCTGGCCGCCCGCCGCCGGCGCAATCGCGCCCGTGTGAGCGTCGATCTTGACGGCGTGCGGCGCTTCGGCGCTGCGGCTCGTGATCGACATCTCGGCCACCGAGGCGATCGACGCCAGCGCTTCGCCGCGAAACCCGAGCGTCGCGACGCTCTCCAGTTCGGCGAGCGAGCGGATCTTGCTCGTGGCGTGACGCATGAGCGCGAGCGGCAACTCGCCCTCGGGAATGCCGCAGCCGTCGTCGGCGATCGAGATGCGCTTCACGCCGCCCTCGTCGAGCAGGATGCGCAGCGTGCTCGCGCCCGCGTCGAGCGCGTTTTCGAGCAGTTCCTTGACGACCGAGGCCGGCCGTTCCACCACCTCGCCCGCGGCGATCTGGCTGATCAACTGGTCGGGCAGCGGCTGGATCGCACGCGCGGGCCGCGCGGCGCGCGGTGCGGCCGGGGTATCGGCGGCATCGGCGGCATCGGCTTGAGCCGAATCGTGCGCGGCGCCGGTGAGTTCGGGATTCGAAGACATGCGCGCAATTATAACGAGTCGGCGCGGCCTGCCCGGCGTACGCACGACGCCCGAATGCGGCGCACGCACGCGGTGCGTCTACTGTGCAGTTGCCGTGCTTTGTGCGCGCATTCACCCAAATTAAGCGAATTCTTCGTGACGCCCGGGCACTTTCGGTATCATGGCGCGGTCAATTTTGCTTCTCGCGCAACACTGGGCGAACGCGCTTTTTCGGGCGCGCGGCCCACGATCAATAAGGGACACTTTTGGATACGCTGCTGCAGTTCGCGAACCTCGTCTTGCACATCGACAAGTTTCTAGGGGTCTTCATCCACCAGTACGGTGCCTGGGTCTACGCGGTTCTGTTCCTGATCGTCTTTTGCGAAACCGGGCTCGTGGTGCTGCCGTTCCTGCCGGGCGACTCGCTGCTCTTCATCGGCGGGGCGTTCGCGGCCACGCATGAAATGAATCTCGGCTTGCTGCTCGTGCTGTTGATCGTCGCGGCGATCACGGGTAATACGGTCAACTACCTGATTGGCCGCGCGATCGGGCCGGCGGTGTTCAATACGCGCATTCGCGGGCTCGAACGCTTTCTCGATCGCGCCGCGCTGCAGAAAACGCACGACTTCTACGAGCGCCACGGCGGCAAGACCATCGTGCTCGCGCGCTTCATTCCCGTCGTGCGCACCTTCGCGCCGTTCGTGGCCGGCGTCTCGCAGATGAGCATGCAGCGCTTCCAGCTGTTCAACGTAGCGGGCGCGCTCTTCTGGGTGCTGCTGCTCGTGCTGCTCGGGTTCTTCTTCGGCAACATTCCGTTCATTCGCCAGTACCTCAACGTGATCGTGCTCGTCGGCATCGGCGCGGCGATCGTGCCGGTCCTGATCGGCGGCGTCTGGAAGATGATGCGCAAGGATGCGCGCGGCGGCGCGCTGCGCAAGCCGAACGGCGGCTGAGGGCGCTTTTTCCTCGATTTGCCCTGGATTTACCCAAGATTGGCCCTCGATTCTTTCTCGAGCGGCAACGCAAAAAAACGGCATTGCCTGCGAGGGCGATGCCGTTTTTTCTGGAGGCTACTTCGGGAAGCGAGGCGCGACGCGCTACGAGCCCACGCGGCGAATGAGCGACGGCGTTTCGGGCGTAGGGTAGCCCGCATTCCTGAAGGTCTCGACGATCGCGCGGTTGGTGTCGAAGTAGACCTGCCAGTAGGACGCGTTGTTCGTATAGGGCCGCACGGCCAGCAGCGGTCCTTCGGGCGTGAACGAGAGAATCTCGACGTCGGGCGCCGGCTCCGGCGAAACGTTCGGAATCTTCGCGATGGCCTCGCGCAGGCGGCTGGCGGCATCGACCGGATCGACGCCGTTGGCGATCTTCGCGGTCAGCTCGACGCGGCGTACCGGCGTTGCGCTGTAGTTCGAGATGGTGTCCGAGAAGATCTTGTTGTTGCCGACGATGTTCACCACGTTGTCCGGCGAGATGATGGTCGTGCCGAAGATGCCGAGCTCCTTGACGGTGCCCGTCACGCCGCCCGCCGTCACGAAGTCGCCCACCTTGAACGGTCGCAGCACCTGCATGAACACGCCCGCCGCGAAATGCGCGAGCAGGCCGCCCCACGCCGTGCCGATGGCGAGGCCGAGACCGGCGAGCAGCGCCGCGAACGAAGTGGTCTGCACGCCGAACACCTGGAGGATCGCGAGGACCAGCAGCAGGTTGAGCACGGCGGCGAGTATCGAGCTCAGGTAATGCGCGAGCGTGGGATCGACGCGTTCGTTTCGCCCGAGCACCTTGCGCAGCAAGCCGGCGATGATGTTGATTGCCCAGCGTCCGATGATCCACAGGACGATCGCCGCGACGACCTTGGTCCCGAAGTCGATGCCTCGGGTCATGACGAATGCGCGGATGGTTTCGAGATCCAAAATGCCCTCGCTTGTGTCGTTAATTGAGCTCGAATGGACGTGCAACTGACATGCGAACTGCCGGGACGGCAAGCTGAAGCGACTGCGCACCAGCGGCCCGTCTTGCGTGGCGCCCGAGTCGGCGCTGCGGGACTCGCTCGGGTCGACCGGTGACTGCGGATCGACGAGGGGCGATGCTGGCGGGAGCATGACGGGCGTAGTGGCGTTCCGTCGTCTGTTCCTCGGTGCATTTATAGGCGAAGCGGCGAAAGCTTGCATCCAACGTGCCCGGTCGCGTCGGGATTGACGCTGCGCGGGGTTCAGTTGGCGCATCGGCAATTGTTACGGCACGCGCGCGCATTCGGCTGTATCGTTGCGCGAACGGTATGGACACGACAAAGGAGGGCCGCCATGACCATGAGCTTGCACAACAACGATCTCCGCCTCATTACCGTGAAGCTCGACGAGCTGCGTCCCACGCAGATCACCGTTGGTTACCGGGAGGTGAACGCCAAGCGCGAGCACTGGAGCACGCTGGACAAGAAGGGCCGCGAGGCGGCCATCGACTCCCACTGGTTTCCCGCCGTGCTCGGGCCGAAGGCGCGCTACTACGTGGTCGACCACCACCACCTGGGACGTGCGTGGCTCGAGGAGGGCGTGGCGAGTGTGCGCGTGACCGTGCTCAAGGATCTCTCGTGGCTGGAGCCCACCATTTTCTGGCGCATGATGGAGCACAACCAATGGGTGCATCCGTTCGATGCGGCGGGCGAGCGCTGCGACTTCGAGCAGTTGCCGAAGCAACTCCTGGGGCTGGCCGACGACCCGTATCGCAGCCTTGCGGGCGAGCTGCGCACGGCGGGCGGGTATGCCAAGGATGCGACGCCGTTCAGCGAATTCCTGTGGGCCGACTATCTGCGCCGCAAGGTGGCTGCGACGCGCCTGCACAAGGACTTCCATGGTGCGCTCGCCGACGCGCTCTCGCACGCCCACAATCCCGAAGCCCGCTATCTGCCGGGCTGGTCGGGCGTGGTGCCCGCAGCGCCGGCTGCCGCCCCGGCGGCCGCGCCGGACAAAGGCGGCAAGAACGGCAAGAGCGGCAAGAACGATACGGGCGGCAAGAGCAAGAAGGGCTGAAGCGGTGGCCGCGCGCAGGTGTGGCTTGTGCGGTGGCTCGTGTGGGATGCGCGCCGCGCGAGACGTAGCGTCTCGCGCGGCTTACATCGGCAGTGTCGATTTGCTGTATGGAGACGTCTCGATCTCGAGCGCGCTTGCCGGCGCTTTGCGTGCCTCGCGCCGGCGTGCGTAGCCCACGGCGAGTAGCGCGAGCAAGGCGGCAAGCACGTAGGCGAGAGCCCGTTGCGGATACGTCTCGCTCGGGTTGTGCACTCGCCAGGGGCCACTTGCGTCGGCGAACACGAGGAAGGTGATAGCCGTATCGAACGTGAGCGCGGACGCCATCAAGCCCAGGAAGATGCTCGTGCCGTACAGCGCGAGATCGGGGCGCGCGCAGCGAATGAGCCAGCAACCCACGCGCGCGCCGACGAGCAAGGCGAGATTCGAAAGCAGAACAGCGATGAAGTTGACCATGATGCGAGATGCCCGATCTGGCGAAGTCAGGCTCGCGCAGGGTCTGCAAGGCGACGCAAGCGCTGCGAGCCCATTCCCCGACGTGTTCCCCGGCGAGCGAAGCTGCGATCCTGGCATGGCGATGCATCTCGATAAATGCGGACAACTGAACGCTCGGCGCGCTCGGACGGCGTAAGTCGCCGCGCTCGCCAGGCGTGGCGCGGCTCGCGCGGGTTTGTGAAGCATTGTCAAGCGTGTGCGCGGTTGCGTTCGTACAACGGATGTGGGCTCGTGCGTGCGCGCTCCGGCTTCAGCGCGCGTCTGGCAACGGCGCTTGCGGCGGCGTGCCGTGCGTCAGGTAGTGGCTGAGCCACTCGCTCGCCGGGCCGCGCGCTGCATCGGTTCGATGGATCAGCGAGACGTTGTAGTTCACCGAGCTGCCGTCCGCGAGCGCCACGCGCACGAGCCGCCCGGCTTCGAGGTCGGCCTCCACGAGATGCCTCGGCATCGACCCCCAGCCCAGCCCCGCGAGCAGCAGCCTGTGCTTCGCGCCGAGGTCGCCGAGCTTCCAGGCGCGGTTGCTGTACACGCCGAAGGTCTGTCCTTCGGTGAGGCGGCTGCGGTCGGTCAGAACGAGCTGCGTATGCTCGCGCGCGTCGGAAATGCGCACCGGCTGCTCCGCCCTGGCGAGCGGATGGCAAGGCGCCGCAACGAGCACGAGCTCGACCGTGCCGATGGCTTGCGCCTCGATCACGTGCGGCCAGTTCTGGTTTGGCCCGCTGATGCCGAAAGCACAGTCGCCGTCGAGCACGAGCTTGAGCACGCTGCCGAGCGCTTCCATCGCGAGATTGAGCGCAACCGTCGGGAACGCGAGCGCGAACGCCTGCAAGGCCTCGACGAGCCGCTGCGACGGAAACATCACATCGACGGCCACCGAGACCTCGCCCTCGAGGCCGCGCTGCAGGCCCGCGGCCTTGGCGTTAAGCTGGCCCATGAGCAGATCGAGGCGGCGCGCGTCGGCAAGGATCGCGCGGCCCGCAGGCGTGAGCTCCGGCTTGCGCTTGCCGCGCGCGAAGAGCGCGACGCCCAGCAGCGCTTCGAGATTGGCGATCGTATAGCTGACCACCGACTGCGCGCGGTCGAGTTGGCGCGCCGCGGCCGAGAAGCTGCCGGTCTCGGCAACGGCAATCAGCGCGCGCAGCTGTTCGAGGCTAGGGGAGCGGTCCATCGTCGATGTATCGAAAAAGTAGATAACAACGATCCATTTTAGACGATTGTTTGAATATGTTTGGCCGGGTAAAGTGCACGCTTCGAATATTGGAGTCGTATGCCGATGAACCCTTCCGTCAAGGCCGCCGGCCGCTATAGCGGCTTCGCCATGCTGCTGCACTGGCTGATCGCCACGCTGATCGTCTGGGGCTTCGCACTTGGCTGGGTCATGACCGACATCCCCGGCATCACGCCCACCAAGCTGCGCTACTTCTCGTGGCACAAGTGGATCGGCGTGACCGTGCTCGCCCTCGTGCTCCTGCGGATTCTGTGGCGCGTCACGCATGCGGCCCCCGCGCTGCCGGGCTCGATGCACGGCTGGGAAAAGTGCGCCGCACATGCGGGCCACTTCGCGCTCTATGTGCTGATGGTCGCGATTCCGGCGACGGGCTACCTCTACAGCTCGGCGGCCGGCATTCAGGTCGTGTACCTCGGCATCTGGCCGCTGCCCGTGCTGATCGGCCCCGACACCGCGCTCAAAGGCGTGTTGCGCATCGTGCACGTGGCGCTTAACTACACGTTGCTCGCCGCGGTCGTGTTGCACGTGCTCGCGGTCGTCAAGCATCAATTCATCGACCGGCAGAACATCCTCGCTCGCATGCTGCCGTTCGGTACGCCGCGCGACTGATTGCCCGGCCGGCCCTCGCGAGGGGCGCGCCGAACCCATTGCCCTAAGCATTCCACCTTGGACCGACTACCCATGATCCAACGTCTTGCCCGTACCGCTTCTGTCGTCGCGCTTGGCGCGGCACTCGCCGCAGGCGCGGCTTTCGCCGTGAACGCCAATGCGGCCGCCGAAGCCGCGAAAAACTCCGTGACCGCCGTCTTCAAGCAGATGAACGTGCCTGTCGAAGGCCGCTTCAACCGCTTCACCGCGGACGTGCGCTTCGATCCGTCCAACGTCGCGGCTTCGAGTGCGAAGCTCGACGTCGAGGTGGCGAGCTTCGACATCGGCGCACCGGAATACAACAAGGAAGTCGCTGGCGACGAGTGGTTCGACGCCGCGCACTTCCCGCGCGCGACCTTCGTCTCGACGCAAATCAAGCCGGGTGCGAACGGCGCCTTCACGGTTGCCGGCAAGCTGACGATCAAGGGCAAGACGACCGATGTCGTCGTGCCGGTGCAGTACCGCAAGGACGGCGCGAACCAGGTGTTCGACGGCACGCTGCCCATCAAGCGCCTCGCATACAAGATCGGCTCGGGCGAGTGGAAGGACACCTCGGTCGTCGCCGACGACGTGCAGATCAAGTTTCACATCGTGTCCGCCGCGCATTGACGCGTGCCGGCCACTCATTTTTCACGCAGTCCCTCTCGCATCAGGAATCACTTCATGAAGACCACGATTTTCGCCGCCGCGGCAGCTGCCGCACTGGCCGCCGCCATCGCCACGCCCGCCTTCGCGGCCGCCACGACCTACAACCTCGACCCGACGCACACCTACCCGAGCTTCGAAGCCGATCACTTCGGCGGCGTCTCGGTGTGGCGCGGCAAGTTCACGAAGAGCTCGGGCACGGTGACGCTCGACCGCGCGGCGAAGACGGGCACGGTGGACGTGACGATCGATGCGTCGTCGATCGATACCGGCAACTCGACGCTCGACAAGCACGTGGGCTCGGCCGAATTCCTCGACACGGCGAAGTACCCGACGGCCACCTACAAGGGCACGTCGATCCGCTTTGACGGCGACAAGCCGGTGGAAGTGATCGGCACGTTCACGCTGCACGGCGTGACGAAGCCGCTGAACCTGAAGATCGATTCGTTCAAGTGCTTCCAGAACCCGATGCTCAAGCGCGAAGTGTGCGGCGCCGACGCTTCGGCGCAATTCGACCGCGCGGATTACGGCGTGAACTGGGGCGAGTCGTATGGCTTCAAGACGGCCACGACGCTGCAGATCCAGGTGGAAGGCATCAAGGCCGAATGAGCTCTCGCGCGGCCTTGGCCGCGCATCGCAGGTGCTTTCACGAAGAAGTCCGTGTGCTTTTCTGGCGCACGGCTTCTTTTGCGTGCTGCCGCGTGTGCGCCGTTTAGCGATTTCGCTCGCGAAACATTTGCGGACTACGGCGACGCTCGATCACGATGATAATAATCAGCATAACGAAATATCATGCGAGGCGTGGACCGCGGCCCCGCTACGAAAGATCGTCGCGCAAAGCAAAAAGCCCAGTCCGGAGACTGGGCTTTTCGTTTGATTCTTTGGTAGGCCGTACTGGATTCGAACCAGTGACCAACGGATTAAAAGTCCGCTGCTCTACCAACTGAGCTAACGACCCAAAAGAGAAGCGGGATTATAGCTGGGCACGCGAGAAGCGTCAACTATTTTGCCCCAAAACCAATGGAAAAAGCCCGAGGCACGCTGTGCCCCGGGCCTTCCTTATACGCGAGAGGCGCATTTCGCGGTACAGGCATCAGAGCATGCCGCCGCGTCACGCCAAAACCAGCCAGCAGCGCTTATTTGAGCTCTGAAAGCTTGCTCTGCGCCGTCTGGGCGACATCCGAGCTGCCGTATTGCGCGACGATCTGCTCGAGCGTGCGCTTGGCCGCAGCCTTTTGCCCCTGCTCGATCTGATTGTTCGCAATCGCCAGCAGCGCCTCGGGGGCGCGCGGATGTTGCGGGTAGTTCTTGACCACGCTCTGCCACGTGGCGGTCGACCCCTTGTAGTCCTTCAGCGCATAGAGCGCGTTGCCGAGCCAGTATTGCGCCGTCGGCTGGTAAGGACTCTGCGGATACTTCGAGATGAAACTACGGAACGATGCAGCCGCGTTCTTGAAGTCGCCGTTGCGGAACTGCTGCGAAGCGGCGTTGAACGCATCCGTCTCACCCGGTTGGACCGTGCCTTGCATACCGTCCACGGTCTGTTGTTGCGGCTCGAACTTCTTGAGTCGCGTGTCCAGATCCGTGTAGTAGTCCTTCTGTTGCTTCTGCAGGGTCGCCAACTGGTTCGCCATGTCCTCGTTCTGTCCGCGCAACGTCGCGACCTGCTGGTTCAGCTGGTCGAGATGGTTGGACTGGTCGAGGATCGTGCGCTGGGCGGCGGACAACTGGCTCGCCAGGCTGTCCGTTTTCGCGCGCAGGTCGAGAATCGCCTGGCGCGCCTGATCGTCATCGAAGAGACCCGCGTGAGCGGGCAGCGCCGCAAAGGCGAACCCAGCCACGCAGGCGGCTGCGGCTGCCCGCAGCGGGGAGATACGGTGCGACATACGCCCCTTCATCCAATGCTCAATTACTGTTGATACACGAGGTCAGCACGGCGGTTCTGCGCCCACGATGCTTCGTCGTGGCCCAGTGCGACCGGCTTTTCCTTACCGAGGCTGACAGCTTCCATTTGCGAATCGGGCACGCCCATCAGCGAGAGGGCGCGGCGGACCGCTTCAGCACGCTTCTGACCCAGCGCCAGGTTGTACTCGCTCGTGCCGCGCTCGTCGGTGTTGCCCTGGATCAGGACGTGACGTTCCGGGTGCGTCTTGAGGTATTGCGCGTGAGCTTGCAGCAGCGACTGGTAGTCGTCCTTGACGGCATAGCTGTCGAAATCGAAGTACACGCTACGCTTGGCGAGCGGGCTGTTCGGGTTGTTCAGTTCGTCGACATTCACCTGGGCAACCGCGTTCGGGTTCGGTTGCGTGCTCATCGCGCCGGCCTGATTCTCTTCCTTGACACCCGACTTACACGCGGCAAGCGCGCCAATCATCAACACGGCCAAGGCCAGGCGGATTTTCTTCGACATCATTTCTACTCTCCTGAAGTGTTATTGCATAAAGGGACCCCAGGACGGCTCGCGTACGCTGCCGCCCTGAACGGACAGGATTTGCCGCGTACGACCGTCGGTCGAAACGGCAGCCAGCACGCCACGGCCGTTCACCTGTGTGGCGTAAAGAATGTACTGACCGTTCGCCGCGAAGCTCGGCGATTCGTCATGTGTCGTGTCAGTGAGCGCCGTGGCGACACCGGATTGCAGATCTTGAATGTACAGTTTAAATCCGCCACCCGTGCGTGAGATGTACGCCAGTTGTTTGCCATCGGGGCTGACCCGCGGGCTCGTATTGTAGTTGCCGGTGAACGTCACGCGCTGTGCCGCTCCGGCGCTTTCGCCCTGGGCCGGCATCTTGTAGATCTGAGGCTGGCCGCCGCGGTCGCTCGTGAAATAAATCCAGCGTCCGTCAGGAGAGTAGGTGGGCTCGGTGTCGATCGTCGTGCCTTGCGTGAGGCGGCGCAGACCGGAGCCGTCGGCGTTGACGGCGAAGATCTGCGTGTTGCCCGTGCGCGACAGGGCTACTGCGAGCGTGCGTCCGTCCGGCGACCAGGCGGGCGCCGAGTTGTTGCCCTTCTGGTCGGAGATGATGACGCGGCGACCCGTGGGCAGGTCATGCACGTAGACGATCGGCTTCTTCTTTTCGAAAGAGACGTAAGCGACCTTGGTGCCGTCGGGCGACCAGGCCGGCGAGATGATCGGCTCGGGGCTCGAGAGCGCGATGTGCGCGTCCTGACCGTCGGAGTCCGAAATCTGCAACTGGTAGCGGTTGCCGGTCTTGATCACGTACGAAAAACGCGTGGCGAACACGCCGCGATCGCCGAGCAGCTTTTGATAGATGTAGTCCGCAACCTTGTGCGCGGTCATGCGCAGTCCGGCTGGCGGGCTCGTCAGCACGAGGCCGCCGAGGCTTTCGCCCTTAACAGTGTCGTAGAGCTTGAAGCGCACTTCGTACTGGCCGTTGGCGAGCTTGTTCACGCTGCCCGCGACGAACGCATTGGCGCCCTTGGCCTTCCAGCTGCCGAGGTCGACGGAGTCGTTCTCCGAGACCGGCGCACTGCCCGCATCGATATTGGTGAATTTGCCGCTGCGAGCAAGGTCGGCGCGGACGATGGCCGCGACCTGCTCGGGCGAATTCGCTTCGCCGGCGAAGTTTGCCGTCGCGATGGGGAACTGGGTGGAGCCCACGCCGGTGACGAGGACGTTGAGTTGTGCGTTCGCTGCGCCGCCCGCCGTAATCAGGCAAGACGCGACGAGGGTTCGCAGGCCAAGCTTCGTCATCAAACTCATACTGTGATGTTTCCTGAAAAAGCAATTTTTGTCATACCGCGCAACAGCAGAATGACCCGGAAATGTTCGATTCGTTCCTTGGTCTGCTGCTTCATCCACTGTCGCGCGCCGGCTTTCCTCAATGCTTCTGAACCTCGTTGCCGCCGTTAGCCTCCCGGGCGCAAGGTAATCAAAAAGCTCGACGGTGCTTTGCCATCCGTGTCGAGCGGCATCGGATCCGAGCGCTGGACGGCGCGCAATGCGGCGTCGTCCCACTGCGAATTACCGCTGCTGCGCGAAATCTTCGCCGAGAGCAACGTGCCGCTAGGTGCGCAGCGCACTGCGATCTCTGTTTCGAGCCCCGCCGTCTCGCCCGCCCAGATGATGTTCGGCTGTACGCGCCTCCGCACCTTGTCTGAGTAGCCCGGCGAAGCCGCATTGCCGCCCGAGCCGCTGCCGGTGCCGCTCTTCGCGAGACCGTTGCCGCTCGAACCTTCGCCGCCGCCCATCGCGCCCTGCATCTGCGCGATGCGCGCGCGACGTTCCGCGTCGAGCTTCTTGGACTGGGCTTCGGCCTGCGCCTTCGCCTTCGCGGCCTTCTCGGCGTCGGCTTTCTTCTGGGCCTCGAGCTGCGCCTGCTTTTGCTGCTCTTCCTGTTGCTGCTGCTTCTTCAGTGCGTCCTGCTGCTGCTTGAGCTTTTCGGCCGCGGCCTGCTGTTGCGCTTGCTGCTGCTTGAGCTTCTCCGCCTTTTGCTGGGCGGCGAGCTGCGCAGCCTGCTGGGCCGCGAGCTGCTGCTGGCGCTTCGCCTCGGCTTCCTGCTGCTGCTTGATGCGCTGCTGCTCGGCCAGTTGCGCCTCGCGCGCCGCCTCTTGCTGCTTACGCTTTTGCTGTTGCAGCGCGATGTCGGCTTCCTCGGTTTGGGGCGGCGGCGGGGCAGGGGCAACCGGCGCGGGCGGCGCTACTGGCTGCGGCGTCGACATGTCCGGCACCTCCGTCCACAGCTCCGCTTCGGCGCCCGCTGGCGTGCTGTTTTGCCAGTGGATCCCGTGATAGAGGAAGAAGGCCAACAGCACGTGCATGAGCACCGCGAGCGTGAGAGCACGTCCCGTGCCACGTTCGCGCGGAGGCTGCAGCGGATATGAATCGTTCTTCCGGGTCATTGCGATTTGACGAGCAGTCCGACGCGCTTGACGCCATGTGACTTCAGGTCGGACATCACGTTCATCACGGTCTCGTACTTGACGGACTTGTCGGCGGCGATCACGACGGGCTGGTCGGGATGGTTTTGCTCGCGATCGGCGACGAAGCTGTTGAGATCGGCGCGCGTCATGTTTTCCTGCTGCGTGGCGCCGGAGTCATCCTTGTAGCGTACGCTCAGATTGCCGTCGGGGCGAATGTTGACCACTACCGGCGGGGTTTGCTGCTGCTGCGACGCCCCGCCGACGGTCGGCAGATTGACGATGGACGGCGCGACGAGCGGCGCCGTCACCATGAAGATCACGAGCAGCACCAGCATCACGTCGATATACGGCACGACGTTGATGTCGGCCATCGCACGGCGTGAGCGGCTGCCTCGCATGCTCGAACGAACTGAGCCTGCCATCTTCGACTCCTTGCTGACTGGTGAAGATTAGTGGGCCTGACGCTGCAGGATGTTCGAAAATTCTTCGATGAAGGTTTCGAAGCGGATCGCGAGCCGGTCGATGTCGTGTGCGTAGCTGTTGTACGCGACCACCGCCGGAATGGCGGCAAACAGACCGATTGCGGTCGCCGTCAGCGCTTCGGCAATGCCGGGCGCGACGTTGGCGAGCGTCGCCTGCTGCACGTTCGCGAGGCCACGGAACGCGTTCATGATCCCCCAGACCGTGCCGAAAAGACCGATGTACGGGCTCACCGAGCCGACGGAAGCGAGGAACGAGAGGTTCGCCTCGAGCGCATCCATCTCGCGCTGGAAGGCCGCGCGCATCGCGCGGCGCGCGCCGTCGAGCACGAGGCTCGGATCGTTCAGGCGCTTTTCTTTTGCCTTCAGGAATTCGCGCATGCCCGATTCAAAGATACGCTCGAGCGCGCCGATTGTGTGACGGTTGTTCGCCGCACTCTGGTAGAGCGCCTGCAGGTCGCCGCCAGACCAGAAATCGCGCTCGAAGCGCTCGGTCTGGGTGCGCGCCCGGCGGATGGCAAACCACTTGCGGAAGATAAAAGTCCAGGAGATCAGCGAAAGGAGCAGGAGAAGCCCCATCACCGCCTGTGCCAGGATGCTCGCATTAAGGACGAGAGAGATGATCGATAGATCTTGTGTCGTGTTCATAAAGGTTCGTTTTGACGTCCCGAAAGGGGCGAGCGGCTGCAAGACAACGTGAGGCTTCCCGTAGGCGTTTGGGAAGCTTTCGCGCCGTCGCGGCCGAACCCTGCTTGGTCCTGCATTGACCGGCGCGAGTTCACTGGCGTCGTATCAACGGTAATTACTGCACCGCCGTTGACACGGCGTGCAGGTCTTTCTGCGGCCCACGTTGCAAGGCTTCATGAACGTGGGGAGGAATGGGGGCGGGGCGCATGGCTGCCCCATCGACGCAGGCAACGCGGATCACGCCCGTGACGAGCAACGTGCCGTCGCGCCAGGCTTCCTGCACGAAGTCGACCGAAGCGCGGCCGAGTTTCTCGACGCGGCTCACGGTTGTGACGACGTCGTCGAGTCGCGCGGGCAAACGGTAGTCGAGCGCGGTGCTGCGCACCACGAAGAGCACGCCCGTTTCCTCGGCGAGCCGACGCTGATCGACGCCGCACGCGCGCAGCCATTCGGTACGCGCGCGTTCGAAAAACTTCAGGTAATTCGCGTAAAACACGATGCCGCCGGCGTCGGTGTCCTCGTAATAGACCCGGACCGGCCACGTAAAACCGCGCCCGGCCGGGCGCGCCGCCGCGTCCGGCTTGCTGGTGGAATTTTCCATGCCGCGCATTCTACCGGAACGCGCAGCCCCAACGCCTTTCGTACGAGCGACGAATGTAATTGAAACGTAAGCTATCTCTAGCCGCGATGGATGCTAAGGCCGGCGAACGACTGGGCGACGGGCATCAGCTCGATCGTATTGATGTTGACGTGCGCCGGGCGCGTGGCGATCCAGTAGATCGAGTCGGCGATGTCCTCGGCCGTGAGCGGCTGCACGTCTTTGTAGACGTTGGCCGCCTTGGCGTCGTCGCCGCGAAAGCGCACGTTCGAAAACTCGGTGCCTCCGCACAGGCCCGGCTCGATGTCGGTCACGCGCAGCGCGGTGCCCGCGAGGTCCGCGCGCAGGTTCAGGCTAAATTGGCGCACGAACGCCTTGGTCGCGCCATAGACGTTGCCGCCCGGATACGGCCAGCGGCCCGCCACCGAACCCAGGTTGAAGATGTGGCCGCGGTTGCGCTCGACCATGCCGGGCAGGAAAGCGTGCGTGACCTGCACGAGCCCTGTGCAGTTGGTGTCGATCATGGTCTCCCATTCGTCGAGGTCGGCCTTTTGCGCGGGCTCGACGCCGAGTGCGAGGCCCGCGTTGTTGACGAGCACATCGACGGCGGCGAATTCGGGCGGCAGGGAGGCGGGCGCGGCCTCGACGGCGGCGCGCTCGCGCACGTCGAGCTCGATGGGCAGGAGGGCGTCGCCGAGTTCGGCGGCGAGGGCGTCGAGGCGGTTCTTGCGGCGGGCGGTGGCGACGACGCGATGTCCGCCCCTGACGAAGGCCCGGGCGATGGCGGCGCCGAAGCCCGCGGACGCGCCGGTAACGAAGACGATCATGATGACTCCCTGGTCGGTGGAAGGCGAGGAAAGGGGAAAGCCTACTTCCAATGCCGCGTCGCGGCAAGGAAGGGGCAGAACGCGCGCGGCTCGCATGGCGGGCATCGCCGGGGCCGCAGACACGGTCGAAAACACGGCGAAAGGTGCGCTGGCGAAGGACGGGCGCGGGCGGTTGCCTATTCCCGGTTGATCCAATACACTAACGCGCTCAATCCCTGCGTGACTGGCGATAGGGTCCCGGAATAGCCGCGCGATGTGACAGTAATGCGAGGCAGTAATGCGCGCGCTATTGGGGGCTGAAGGTGGAACGACCCACCGTGAAGCGCAGGGTGCCGTTTTGCCGTTCGCCTGGGCAGCCGAAAACCGCGCGCTTTCGTTAGCGCTGCTGGGGCTGCCCTGCCTCGCGTGTGCGGCACCTTCTTCCGCCACGTCAAGGCTGGCCTCTTCGCCAGCAGCGCCGCGTACCCGCTACGCGTTCCGCGCGAGACCCGGTCAACCTGAACACACTTAACGGAACCCGTATGTTTGACAGAGCCGAAAGCACCATCGCCAACGTCGATCCCGAACTCTTCAAGGCGATCGAACTCGAGAACCGTCGCCAGGAAGAGCACATCGAGCTCATCGCGTCGGAAAACTACACGTCTCCGGCGGTCATGGCCGCTCAGGGTTCGCAGCTCACGAACAAGTACGCCGAAGGCTATCCCGGTAAGCGCTATTACGGCGGCTGCGAATATGTGGATATCGTCGAGCAGCTCGCGATCGACCGCGTGAAGCAGCTGTTCGGCGCCGAAGCCGCGAACGTCCAGCCGAATTCGGGCTCGCAGGCCAACCAGGGCGTGTTCTTCGCCATGCTCAAGCCGGGCGACACGATCATGGGCATGAGCCTCGCGCACGGTGGCCACCTCACGCACGGTTCGCCGGTCAACATGTCGGGCAAGTGGTTCAACGTCGTGAGCTACGGCTTGAACGAAGCCGAAGACATCGACTACGACGCCGCAGAAAAGCTCGCCCAGGAACATAAGCCGAAGCTCATCGTGGCGGGCGCCTCGGCGTTCGCGCTGCGCATCGACTTCGAGCGTCTCTCGAAGATCGCCAGGAGCGTGGGCGCGTACTTCATGGTCGACATGGCGCACTACGCGGGCCTCGTGGCTGCGGGCGTCTACCCGAACCCGGTGCCGTTCGCCGACTTCGTCACCACGACCACGCACAAGAGCCTGCGCGGCCCGCGCGGCGGCGTGATCCTGATGAAGGCGGAGTTCGAGAAGCAGATCAACTCGGCCATCTTCCCGGGCATCCAGGGCGGTCCGCTCATGCACGTGATCGCCGGCAAGGCCGTGGCGTTCAAGGAAGCGCTTTCGCCGGAATTCAAGACCTACCAGCAGCACGTGGTCGAGAACGCGCGCGTGCTGGCGGAAACGCTGGTCAAGCGTGGCCTGCGCATCGTTTCGGGCCGCACGGAAAGCCACGTGATGCTCGTGGACCTGCGCGCGAAGAACATCACCGGCAAGGCTGCGGAAGCCGCGCTCGGCGCTGCGCACATCACGGTCAACAAGAACGCGATCCCGAACGACCCGGAAAAGCCGTTCGTGACGAGCGGCATCCGCCTCGGTTCGCCGGCGATGACGACGCGCGGCTTTGGCGTGAAGGAAGCCGAGCAGGTGGGCAACCTGATTGCCGACGTGCTCGACAATCCGGAAGACGCGGCGACGATCGAGCGCGTGCGCACGCAGGTCGCCGAGCTGACGAAACGCTTCCCGGTTTATCGCTAAGCCTGGCGCCGACTCAGTATGCGCTGCCCCTTCTGCCGGCACGAAGACACGCAGGTCGTTGACTCGCGCGTGTCCGAAGACGGCGCCGCGATCCGGCGCCGCCGCCGCTGCCCGGCCTGCGACAAGCGTTTCACGACGTACGAGCGGGTCGAGCTGGCCATGCCTGCCGTGGTCAAGAAGGATGGCAGCCGCACGGAATTCGACCGCCGCAAGATCATGGCGAGCATGCAACTGGCGTTGCGCAAGCGCCCGGTTGCGGCCGATGCGATCGACGCGGCGGTTGCCCGCATCGAATATCAACTGCTCGGCAGCGGCGAGCGCGAAGTGCGCAGCGAGCGTCTTGGCGAGCTCGTGATGGCCGAGTTGCGCGAGCTC
>NZ_DATJWR010000351.1:0-2336 GCF_035501035.1 Paraburkholderia sp. | reverse complement strand
AGATGATTCTAAGTCATTATGTTTATGCTGCGCTGCACCCTATACTGACTTCATTCCAGTGTCACTTAGGGTTTGCCATGACGACTCCGAACACGTCCGCGAAGGTCTCCGCAAGCGCCGCGCGCAGTGCGGGCGGCATGGCGAGCCTTGGCCGGCGGATTGGCCGGATCGCTGCGCAGTCCGCGCTGCTCGCGGGAGTCTGGTATGTCGCCGACTTCCTCACGCGCGCCGCGCACCTGCCCGTGCCGGGCGGCGTGGTCGGTCTCGTGATGCTGCTCGCGCTGCTCTTTTGCGGCGGCGTCGCGCCGCGCTGGGTGAAGGCCGGCGCCGACTGGCTGCTCTCGGACATGCTGCTGTTCTTCATTCCCGCCGCCGTGGCGGCGGTCAAGTACGGCGGCCTCTTTCGCGCCGACGGCTGGCGCCTCGCGCTCGTCGTGGTGGGTGGCACGCTGATGGTGATGGTGGCCGTCGCGTTCGCGGTGGAGCAGGCCGCGCGGCTCGAGCGGCGTCTCGCGCTGCGCCGCGTGCGTCACTCGCGCCACCTGGCGCGTGCGTAATCCCAGCGTCTCGTATCTGTCGTGAGGACGATCCCGTCATGAACACGTTTTATTCGTCCCTGTTCGCCGACGACGCGGCGCGGCTGATCGCGGCCGGCTGCTTCATCCTCACCGTCGCGCTGTATTTCGCCTCGAAGGCGCTCTATGCGCGCTACCGCTCGCCGTGGCTCACGCCGCTCGTCGCGGTGCCCGCGGTGCTCGGAGCGATCGTGTTGGCGCTGCACATTCCGTATCCGGTCTACTTCCAGGACACGCGCTGGCTCATGTGGCTGCTCGGCCCGGCCACGGTGGCGTTCGCGGTGCCGATCTACGAGTATCGTGACCTGCTCAGGCGCCACTGGATTTCGCTCACCGTCGGCGTGACGGTCGGCATCGTCGTGGCGGTGGGCGGCTCACTTGCGCTGGCAAAGCTCCTGCACCTCTCGCCGGACCTCCAGCGCAGCCTGATGACGCGCTCGATCTCGACGCCGTTCGCACTCGCCGTCTCCGACAAGATCCACGCGCCGCGCGACCTCACCGCGCTCTTCGTGATCGCCACGGGCGTGTGCGGCATGCTGTTCGGCGAACTCGTGCTTGGGCTCGTGCCGCTGCGCACGCGGCTCGCGCGCGGCGCGCTGTTCGGCGCCGCCGCTCATGGCGTGGGCACGGCAAAAGCCCGCGAGCTGGGCAGCGAAGAGGGCGTGGTCGCGAGCCTCACCATGATGATCGCCGGCGTGGTGATGGTGCTGCTCGCACCGGCGCTGGGGTTTCTGCCGGTTTGAGGGGCCGCCATCCGCGGGGCTGTCAGTGCTGGAGCGGCGATCCGTGGATGGCCATCCTTCGCATGGCCATCCATGATGGCTGCCACATCCGTGGTGCACCTGTAACACCGGCCTCCAGCAGCTTCCTGTAGGCCCGCGCACGCGGCCGCCATCCCAATTTGCTACAATCACGCCTCGCCTTCGAGGAGCGTTGCGACGGGTTTTCTCTGACCCGCCAGGCTCGAAGGTGCTCAATCCGGTTGGATTCGCTGAATCGACCGCACTGAAAACGGCGCTCACGTCTTTAATTTCTAGTCACTTTTAGAAAGGAGGGCGTGATGAACGCCGCAATTCCGCAAGATCAAGCCAAAGATTTCGTCGTCGCCGATTTGTCGCTTGCCGGCTGGGGCCGCAAGGAGCTGAACATCGCCGAGACCGAAATGCCCGGCCTCGTGCAAATCCGCGAAGAGTACAAGGCGCAGCAGCCGCTCAAGGGCGCGCGCGTCGCAGGCTCGCTCCACATGACCATCCAGACGGGCGTGCTGATCGAGACCCTGAAGGCGCTCGGCGCCGACGTGCGCTGGGCCTCGTGCAACATCTTCTCGACCCAGGACCACGCCGCTGCCGCGATCGCGCAGGGCGGCACGCCGGTGTTCGCGTTCAAGGGCGAATCGCTCGACGAATACTGGGAGTTCTCGCACCGCATCTTCGAATGGCCGAACGGCGAATTCGCCAACATGATCCTCGACGACGGCGGCGACGCCACGCTGCTGCTGATCCTCGGCTCGAAGGCTGAAAAGGACCGCTCGGTCATCGCCAAGCCGACCAACGAAGAGGAAGTCGCGCTCTACAAGTCGATCGAGAAGCATCTCGAGATCGACCCGCAGTGGTACTCCAAGCGCCTCTCGCAGATCCAGGGCGTGACCGAGGAAACCACGACGGGCGTGCATCGCCTCTACCAGATGGAAAAGGACGGCCGCCTGCCGTTCCCGGCGATCAACGTCAACGACTCGGTCACGAAGTCGAAGTTCGACAACCT
>NZ_DATJWR010000350.1:0-8265 GCF_035501035.1 Paraburkholderia sp. | reverse complement strand
ACGTCCCAGGTGTCGGTGTATTCTTCGCGCGGGTCGCACACGGTCACCTGGTAGTCGAGGCCCGCTGCGATCTGGCAGAGGTAGCGCGAGAGCTGCCCCGCGCCGATCACCAGCATGCGGTAGCGCGGGCCGTGGATCGTGAGCAGGCGCGTATCGTCGAAATCCACGCCATCCGTCGCGCTCGCGGGGCCGAGCGTGGTGTTGCCGGTCGCCATGTCGAGCGTGCGCGCCACGAGTTCGCCGCGCTCGACGGTTTCGAGCAGCGCGCGGATACCCGAGGCCTCGCTCAGCGGTTCGAGCACGAGCTGGATCGTGCCACCGCATGGCAGTCCGAAGCGATGCGCCTCCTCCGCCGTGATGCCGTATTTCACGGCCTCGGGTTTCGTGAGCGTCACGCCCTCGCGGTGCACGCGGTCGATGAGATCGTCCTCGATGCAGCCGCCCGAGACGGAGCCGACCACGAGGCCATCGTCGCGCACCACGAGCATCGCGCCCTCGGGGCGCGGCGACGAGCCCCACGTCTTCACCACTGTCACGAGCATTGCGCGGTGGCCGGCTTCGAGCCAGCGCACGCTCGACTTCAGGACTTCGAGATCCACGCTGTCCATGATCGTTTCCTCTTTTGGGAGTCCTCAGCGCTCTCGCCTTCGCGCTGGCCTTCGGTTTCGCTTTCCGCGTTGCTTGCCGCTTCGCTTTCCACCTGGCTTTCCATCTGGCTCGCGGCTTGCGCGGCGGCCCCGGCACTCGCTTCGCCCGTATCCCGCTGCGCCCCGCCGCCGCCCAGCTGCTTGCCGAAGCGCTTGAAGAATTCGGCGGCGATCTTGCGCGCGGCGCCGTCCACGAGGCGCGAACCGATCTGCGCAAGCTTGCCGCCCACCTGGGCGCTCGCCCTGTATGTGAGCGTGGTCGACGCGTCGCCGTCGGGTTCGAGCGTCACGTGCGCGTCGCCCTTGCCGAAGCCGGCCGCGCCGCCCTGGCCTTCGAAGACGATCTTGTAGCTGCGCGGGGCGTCGATATCGGTGAGCTGCATGCGCCCCTTGAAGCGCGCCTTCACCGGACCCACCGCCGCGGTCAGCGCGACCGCGTAGGTGTTCTCGCCATCGGCTTCGATGCTTTCGCAGCCCGGTATGCACGCCTTCAGCATCGCCGTGTCGTTGAGCGCCTCCCAGGCCCGTTGTTGCGGCACCGGCAGCGCGTGACTTTCGGTCAACTCCATCGTGTTTCTCCTTGTGCAGGGCGCTCATGCGATGTGTGCAATGCGCGTGCCGACTGTGCCGTATCGGCCAGGTGCGCGGGCAAATGCACACGCACGGGCCCATGCGCGCGCGGCGTGGCTTCGCACAGGCTGCGCGCGAACGCTTCCAGGCTGTCGAGATTGTGAACGGGGTAATGCGCGTCGACGTGCGGCAGCATGGCCTGCACGCCGCGCGCCTTCGGTGCGAAGTCGCGGTAGCGCAAGAGCGGGTTGAGCCAGATCACGCGATGCGCGAAGCGATGCAGGCGCGCCATTTCCTGCGCGAGCAGGCCGCTTTCATCGTGATCGAGCCCGTCGGTGACCATCAGCACGGTGGCGCGGCCGCCAAGCATGCGGCGCGCCCAGCGCCGGTTGAACTCCGCGAGTGTCGCGCCGATGCGCGTGCCGCCCGACCAGTCCGCGACCTGGGTGGCGAGCTGCGCGAGCGCGATGTCGGGGTCGCGCTCGCGCAGCGCGCGCGTGGCATGCGTGAGGCGCGTGCCGAACAGGAACACCTGGAGGCGCTCGCGCGACTGCAGGAGCGCATGGCAGAAGTACAGCACGGCGCGCGAATAGCTGCTCATCGAGCCGGAAATGTCGAGCAGCAGCACGAGCGGCAGCTTGCGCTCCACAGGCGCGCGATATTTCCACACGGTCCAGTCACCGCCTGCGCGCACCGCGTGGCGCGCGCTCGCCCGCAAGTCGGCGTGCGTGCCGCGCGACGATGTCTTCAGGCGCCGCGTGCGCTCGGTCGCGAGCGGCAGGCGGCGCGCGCGGATCAGGTGGCGCAGCGCGCGCCATTCGTCGGCGGAAAGCGTGTCGAAGTCGCGCTGGCGCAGACGCTCATCGGCGCTGAAGGTGGCGTGGGCGCGCAGTTCGTGCTCTTCATGCGAGGGCGGCGGCTTTGCGCCGGGCCGCGTGGGCGCGCGCGCCGCGAGCGCATCGGCGAGACGGTTGTTGCGGCGCGGCGGCGGCACGCCGCCATGGACCTTCGGCAGCAGCAGCGCGCGCAGCTTGCCTTCGAAGTCGGGGTCGCGCCAGAACAGCGCGAATGCCGCGTCGAAGATTTCGCGCTCGTCCGGCGCGCTGGTGAGGAGCGCCGCGAGCGCCGCATGCACGTCGTCGCGGCGGCCGAGGTCGATGTGGCGCAGCGCCTCGATGGCGTCCACCGCGCACGACGGCGACATCGGCAATCCCGCGCCGCGCAGCACGCGCACGAAATGCACGAGATTGCGGGCGAACATCGGGGCGGGCACGGGGGCTTCTGTTTGCGCGGAGGCTTCGGGCGCGGGTGTTGGTGTTGGTGTGTCCGAAGGTATGGCTGCGGGTGTGGTTGCAGGTGTCTCCGCAGGTGTCTCATTACGCATCGTTCTCACTCCGCCAGCGCGAGCGTTTGCGCGATGCGCTGCGTGTCGAGCTGCGCAAGGTCGTCCTGGTACTTGAGCAGCACGCCGAGCGTGTCCTGCACCGACTGCGGATCGAGTTCCGTCACCGCGAGCGCGGAGAGCGCACGGCACCAGTCGATCGTTTCCGCAATGCCGGGCGCCTTGAACAGGTCCATCGTCCGCAGCTGATGCACGAACGCCACCGCGCGGTGCTGCAATTGCACGGCGGTTTCGGGCGCGCGCGCGGCCACGATCGCAAGCTCGCGCTCGCGCTCGGGATAGCCGAGCCACTGGTAGATGCAGCGCCTCTTCAGCGCGTCGTGCACTTCGCGCGTGCGGTTCGACGTGATGACGACGAGCGGCGGCTCGCTCGCGCGCACCGTGCCGTATTCGGGAATCGATACCTGGAAGTCCGAAAGGAGTTCGAGAAGGAACGCCTCGAACGGCTCGTCCGCGCGATCGATTTCGTCGATCAGCAGCACGCGGCGTGCACACGGGTTGTTCGGGTCGGGTTGCAACGCTTGAAGCAGCGGGCGCTTCAAGAGGAATTCGTCGCGATAGAGCGTGTCGTTGTGCGGCTTTTCGCCGGCGGCCTCGGCCAGACGCAGCGCCATGATCTGCCGCGGATAGTCCCATTCGTAAAGCGCGCTCGCCGTGTCGAGCCCTTCGTAGCACTGCAGGCGCAAGAGCGTTGTGCCGAGCATCGCGGCGGCGGCCTTCGCGAGCTCGGTCTTGCCCACGCCCGGCTCGCCTTCCAGAAAGAGCGGGCGCTCCATGCGCAGCGCGAGAAAGAGCGCCGTGGCGAGCTCGCGGCTCGCGAAATAGCCGCGCGTTTCGAGCTGCGCGAGCGTGTCGTCGATCGAGGCGGATTGCATGTGGGTCTGCCAACGCGGATCAATGGCGGCGCTCGCTCTCGCGCAGGCTGCGCGCGGGAGCGAGCGCCCTCGGGAACGTCCTCAGCCGTTGGCCCTCGTCACCGCGCGCGCCGCGAGCACCGGGATCAGGTGCGCGCGGTAGGCCGCGCTCGCGTGCAGGTCGGTGTTGAGGTCGTCGGCGGGCATCGTCACCGCGCGCGCGGCTTCGGGTGCGAAATTCGTCTTGAGCGCGTCTTCGAGCGCGCTCGCGCGAAACACCGAAGCCCCGGCGCCCGTGACGGCGACGCGAACGGGGCCGCCCGCCGCCGCATCGGCATACTTCGCGACGAACACGCCCGTGAGCGCGAAGTGCGAGGCCGGATTGGGGAACTTCTCGTAGGCCGCGCGCTCGGGCACCTGGAACTCCACGGCCACGATCAGTTCGTCGGGTTCCAGCGCCGTCTCGTACATGCCGCGAAAGAAGTCGTCGGCCGCGATGCGCCGCCGGTCCGTGACCACCGTGGCGTTCAGGGCGAGCACCGCCGCCGGATAGTCGGCGGCGGGGTCGTCGTTCGCGAGCGAGCCGCCGAGCGTGCCGAGCGCGCGCACCTGCCGGTCGCCGATCTTGCCCGCGAGATCCGCGAGCGCGGGCAGCGCGTTCTGGATCTGGGCGTTCCCCGCGACGTCGGCATGGCACACCGCCGCGCCCACCTTCACGACCTTGCCGTTCACCTCGATCGCTTTCAGCTCGGGAATGCGCGTGACGTCCACGAGCGTGGAGGGCTGCGCGAGCCGCAGCTTCATCGCCGCGAGCAGGCTCTGGCCGCCGCCCAGGAATTTGGCGTCCGTATCGCCCGCGAGGGTCTTCACGGCGCCTTGCGCGTCGCTTGCGCGCTGATAGTTGAATGCGTACATGCGTTGCCTCCGCTTAAGGGTGTGAAGGGGTTTGAGCGGCCTGGATGGCCTGCCACACCCGATGCGGCGTGGCCGGCATCTGCAGGTCCTTCACGCCGAGCGGCGCGAGCGCATCGAGGATCGCGTTGATGACGGCGGGCGGCGAGCCGATCGCGCCCGCTTCGCCGCAGCCCTTCACGCCGAGCGGATTGTGCGTGCACGGCGTGCCCTTCGCGGTCTCCACGGTGTACGAGGGCACGTCGGACGCATGCGGCATCGCATAGTCCATGTACGAGCCCGAGAGCAACTGGCCGCTCTCCTTGTCGTACACGCATTGCTCGAGCATCGCCTGGCCGATGCCCTGGCCGAGGCCGCCGTGCACCTGGCCTTCGACGATCATCGGATTGATGACGTTGCCGAAGTCGTCCACAGCGGTGAAGCGATCGATGCGCGTTTCGCCGGTTTCGGGATCGACCTCGACTTCGCACAGATACGCGCCCGCCGGATAGGTGAAGTTGGTCGGGTCGTAGAACGCGCTTTCGTCGAGTCCCGGTTCGAGCGTCTCCAGCGGGTAGTTGTGCGGTACGTAGGCGGCCAGCGAGACTTCGGCGAAGGTCTTCGTACGGTCGGTGCCCGCCACGCGGAACACGCCATTCGCGAACTCGATGTCCTCCACGCCCGCTTCGAGCAGGTGCGCGGCGATCTTCTTCGCTTTCGCCTCGATCTTGTCGAGCGCCTTCATGATGGCCGAGCCGCCGACGGCGATCGAGCGCGAGCCATAGGTGCCCATGCCGAACGGAATGCGCGCCGTGTCGCCGTGCACGATCTCGATCTGCTCCATCGGCACGCCCAGACGGTCGGAGACCACCTGTGCGAAGGTGGTTTCGTGGCCCTGGCCGTGGCTGTGCGAGCCCGTGAACACGGTGACGGAGCCCGTTGGGTTCACGCGGATCTCGCCGGCTTCGAAGAGGCCCGCACGCGCGCCGAGCGCGCCCGCGATGTTCGACGGCGCGAGGCCGCAGGCCTCGATGTAGCACGAGTGGCCGAGGCCGCGCAGTTTCCCTTGTGCCTTCGATGCGTCGCGGCGCGCGGCGAAGCCGTCGACGTCGGCGAGTTCGAGCGCGCGGGAGAGACACGCTTCGTAGTCGCCGGTGTCGTAGGTGAGGCCCACGGGCGTGGCGTACGGGAAGCTCGTGATGAAGTTGCGGCGGCGAATTTCGGCCGGGTCGATGTTCATCTCTCGCGCGGCCGTTTCCACCAGACGCTCGACCACATAGGTCGCTTCGGGGCGGCCCGCGCCGCGATACGCGTCTACGGGCACCGTGTTCGTGAACACGGCCTTCACCTCGGCGTAGATCGCGGGCGTGGTGTACTGGCCCGCGAGCAGCGTGGCGTAGAGGATGGTCGGCACGCTCGAAGCGAATGTCGAGAGATACGCGCCCATGTTCGCCGTGGTGTGCACGCGCATGGCGAGGAACTTGCCATCTTTATCGAGCGCGAGTTCGGCCTTCGTCACGTGGTCGCGGCCGTGCGCGTCGGAGAGGAAGGACTCCGAACGCTCGGCAGTCCATTTCACCGGACGCCGGATCTTCTTCGAGGCCCACGTGAGCGCGACATCTTCGGCGTACAGAAAGATCTTCGAACCGAAGCCGCCGCCCACGTCGGGCGCGACGATGCGCAGCTTCGTTTCTGCGAGCCCCAGCACGAATGCGGCCATGAGCAGCCGCTCGACGTGCGGATTCTGGTTCGCCACGTAGACGGTGTAGCTGTCGTCGTGCGGCGAGTAGCTCGCGTTCACGGCGCGTGGCTCGATCGCGTTCGGCACGAGCCGGTTGTTGACGATGTCGAGCGTCGTCACGTGCGCGGCCTGCGCGAAGGCGGCGTCGGTTGCGGCCTTGTCGCCGTGGCCCCACGTGTAGCAGGTGTTGTTCGGCACGCTGTCGTGCACGAGCGGCTGGCCCGCGTCGGCGGCGTGCGCCGTGTCGGCGATGGCCGGCAATTCCTCGTAATCGACTTCGATGAGTTCGGCGGCGTCTTTCGCGGCCTTGATCGAATCGGCGATCACGAGCGCCACCTGGTCGCCCACGTGGCGCGCCTTCTCATGCGCGATCACGGGGTGCGGCGGCTCGTGCATCGGCGAGCCGTCGATGCTGTGGATGAGCCAGCCGCACGGCAGGCCGCCCACGTTCTCCGCCGCGAGGTCCGCGCCGGTGAACACGGCCACGACGCCGGGCGCGGCTTTGGCGGCGTTCGTGTCGATGCTCCTGATGCGCGCGTGCGCGTGCGGCGAGCGTACGAACACGGCATACGTTTGTCCCGCCAGGACGACATCGTCGGTGTACTGGCCGGCGCCGGTGAGGAAGCGGAAGTCTTCCTTGCGCTTCACGGGCGCGCCGATCATGCGATTGGGTTCGGGTGCGTTCATGGTGGCCTCCCGAATCACGCGGTGGTGGTGGCGTCCGCGCGCATGCCCTGCGCGCCCGCGACCACCGCCTTCACGATGTTGTGATAGCCCGTGCAGCGGCACAGGTTGCCGTCGAGGCCCGCGCGGACATCCGCTTCGGAAAGGTCGGGCTTTTCGGCGGCCAGCGCGGCGGCGCACATCACCATGCCCGGCGTGCAGAAGCCGCATTGCAGGCCGTGGCATTCGCGGAACGCGGCCTGCATCGGGTGCAGTTCGCCGTTCTTCGCGAGACCTTCGATCGTCGTCACCTCCATGCCATCGCACTGCACGGCGAGCTGGTTGCACGACTTGATCGCGCGGCCGTTCAGATGCACGGTGCAGGCCCCGCACTGCGCCGTGTCGCAGCCGACGTGCGTGCCGGTCAGACGCAGCTGTTCGCGCAGGAACTGGACTAGGAGCGTGTGAGGTTCGACCTCGGCGGTCACGGGTGCGCCGTTGACCGTGAGGCGGATACTGATCGCCATTGATTGTCTCCTGTGTCGACCAGAGTCAATGCCATGGGACCTGGGCAGGCGCCAAAGCGCTAACCCGGATCGCCACGCCGACTCTGGTCCCACGCCCGGAGGGCGTTCGGTCAGAGTCAGCATTGCACTTGACTTGGTCCCATACAAAGTTATGGGATAGAGACCGGCCTGGGCCCGCTTTTCACCTGAATCTTCCGCCATGGCGCCCACTGGAAACTCGCCCGTCTGACGCATTGCGCCTGAATGCGCGCGCAACGCAGACCGCCGCAGAAAAAACGCGGCGGTGGTGGTTCGGGCGAAGCGGGTGGAGCGGAATCTGGGTCCGGCTGGTGCCTTGCTGTTCCGTGAAGCCTGGAGGTGACGCCCGGACAGTAAAGCACAATTTGCCGGTTTGCGCTGCGCGGGGTTTTACTCGCCGGCGCAGGTGCGCCGCGCGAAAAAAACGGCCCGCGCCGAAGATCGGGGCGGGCCGTTGCGTTGCAGCGCAGCGAGATGAGGTGAGGCACACGAGCCTCGAATCGCGCGCTCAGTGATCGTGCGGCGCGTGGTGTGCGTGAGGGGCGTGCGCGAGGCGCGAATGACGGCGCGAATAGCCGAAGTAGATGAAGAGGCCGATCACGGTCCAGACGACGAAGGCCATCCAGGTGAGCGCCTGGAGATTGATCATCAGGAACAGGCACGAGGCAACCGCCAGAACCGGCACGACGGGCACGCCGGGGCAGCGGAACGCGCGCGGGAGGTCAGGGTGCGTCTTGCGCAACACGAGCACGGCGATCGACACCATCGAAAACGCGGCGAGCGTGCCGATGTTGATGAGTTCGGCGAGCACGTTCAGCGGCACGAGCGCGCCGATCAGGCCGAAGAAGATGCCGACGAGCCAGGTCGTGAGGAACGGCGTGGAGAAGCGCGGATGCAGCTTCGAGAGCTTTGGCGGCAGGAGGCCGTCGCGCGACATCGCGTAGATGATGCG
>NZ_DATJWR010000349.1:0-4954 GCF_035501035.1 Paraburkholderia sp. | reverse complement strand
GGACGGGACTCGAACCCGCGACCCCCGGCGTGACAGGCCGGTATTCTAACCGACTGAACTACCGCTCCAGCTTGCTGCTCATTGCTCACATCTCACCGGCGGGCGTCGGTCGATTCCCGCTGGCGGCGTCGCCTCACTACTACCTTGGCGCCGCATTTTGATTTGGCGTCCCCTAGGGGATTCGAACCCCTGTACTCACCGTGAAAGGGTGATGTCCTAGGCCTCTAGACGAAGGGGACAACACGGGCTTTCGCCTGTAATCGTCACTTTAACTAAAAAGCCCGCTCACAATTGCTGAACGGGCTCGATCTGGCGGAGCGGACGGGACTCGAACCCGCGACCCCCGGCGTGACAGGCCGGTATTCTAACCGACTGAACTACCGCTCCAGTTCGACATGACCAGATGGGCGTCGGTTGATTCCCATCAGGCGCTTCGCCGATCACATCGACGACGCTCATGTCTGGCGTCCCCTAGGGGATTCGAACCCCTGTACTCACCGTGAAAGGGTGATGTCCTAGGCCTCTAGACGAAGGGGACATGATCTTTGCAGATAATGCCTTTGCTACACTGCACTGCTTTCCTGCTGCTCTGTTGGTGGAGGTAAGCGGGATCGAACCGCTGACCTCTTGCATGCCATGCAAGCGCTCTCCCAGCTGAGCTATACCCCCTTGCAGAACAGAAGCGAGATTTTAAACATCAATTTCGCTTTCGTCAAGAGCTTTTGAATCGTTTTTTGTAGCGCTTCGAGGTTTCGTTGAAACTTCGTTGCCCGATTCTCCGGCTCTTTGCGTGAGATTTGCTGCTTTCTCGCGCCCCGTATTCAACGGAGCCCGAATACTACAAGAACTCTCGCCCGGGCGCTAGTGCCCGGGCGAAAAATTCTGCAAGATTTTTACCTGGCGCCCGAACTACCCTTCTCGAGGCGGCTCACCACCGCATCGCGGCCGAACAGCACGAGCACGGCGTCGACCGACGGCGTATGCGTCGTACCCGCCACGAGCAGGCGGGCCGGCATCGCGAGCTGCGGCATCTTGAGCTTGTGCGCGGCGAGCGTCGCCTTGAGCGCAGCCGAGACGCCCTCCTTCGTCCATTCGGCGGTCTTGAGCGTGGCGGCCAGCTCGGCGAGCGCCGGACGCACCGCGTCCGTCACGTGCTGCGCAAGCGCCTCGGCCTCCGGCTGTGGCTCACGGTAGAACATCATCGCGCTCTCGGCGATCTCCTTGATCGTGTTCGCCCGATCCTTGAAGAGCGCGACCACGCCTTCGAGCGACGGCCCCTTCGTGAGTGCGGCCTCGTCGACACCCAGCGCCGCGAAGAACGGCTTCGAAAGCTCGGCGAGCCGGGCGTTGTCCACTTCCTTCAGGTAGTGGTTGTTGAGCCAGTTGAGCTTGTTGTGATCGTACTGCGCGGGCGACTTGCCGAGATGATCGAGATCGAACCACTCGACGAACTGCTCGCGCGAGAACACTTCCGCATCGCCGTGCGACCAGCCGAGGCGCGCGAGGTAGTTGAGCACCGCCTCCGGCAGATAGCCGGCGTCGCGATAGCCCATCACGCTCATTGCCCCGTGGCGCTTGCTCATCTTCTCGCCCTGCTCGTTGAGCACCGTCGGCAAGTGAGCGTACACGGGCGGCTCGGCGCCGAGCGCACGCAGAATGTTGATCTGGCGCGGCGTGTTGTTCACGTGGTCGTCGCCGCGAATCACGTGCGTGATCTTCATGTCGAGGTCGTCCACGACTACGCAGAAGTTGTAGGTCGGCGTGCCGTCCGGGCGCGCGATCACGAGGTCATCGAGCTCTTCATTCGAGATCTCCACGCGGCCCTTCACGGCGTCGTCCCAGGCCACGACGCCCGAGAGGGGGTTGCGAAAGCGCAGCACCGGCTGCACGCCTTCGGGCGGCGTGGGGAGCACCTTGCCCGGCTCGGGGCGCCACGTGCCGTCGTAGCGGGGCTTCTCGCCGGCGGCGCGCTGGCGCTCGCGCAGCGCATCGAGCTCTTCGGTCGACATGTAGCACGGGTAGACGAGGCCCTTCTCCTGCATCTCTTTGAGCACTTCGCGATAACGGTCCATGCGCTGCATCTGGTAGAACGGGCCTTCGTCGAAATTCAGACCGAGCCACTCCATGCCTTCGAGGATCGCATCGACCGATTCGGTGGTCGAACGCTCGACGTCGGTGTCCTCGATCCGCAGCACGAAGACGCCCTTGTTGTGGCGCGCGAACGCCCAGGGATAGAGCGCGGAGCGGATGTTGCCGAGGTGGATGAAGCCGGTCGGGCTCGGCGCGAAGCGGGTACGGACGGGGGTCGTGGTCATGGGCGATTACTCGAAGACGCTGCCCTCCGGCGCACGTCGCTGGCGATGACGGCAGCAACGGCGGCGGCGGACGGCTAAGGTTCGCGGCGCATACGGCTCGCGCGGCAAGCGCGGGAACACCGGGACGCGCAGCCTCGCGCGCGCGAACGGAAATCCGGGAAAATTCGAGACCGGATTATACCCGCCGCACACCGCTTCGGCCCGGCTCGGGATCCGACGATAGCCGCCGCGGCCGCCGTGGGGCGGCGATCCCTGCGCTCTCTCGAGCCCGATTGCATGGCGACATGCGCGCCGTCATACACCGACACATCGCGTTACATGCACATCCGCTAAACCCGATGCGCTTTGCCTTATGATGTCGGCGCGCCGTCACCAGGACGCGGCGTCGCGCGCGCGAAACACAGCAACTTGGCCGCCCGCGCGAGCAGACCGGGGTATCGCGCAGTTCGTCGCACATACGCCAAAGCGACGCCAAGCGCGTGCCACATGGAGAACCTTCTTGAAGCAGTCATCGCCCTCTCTGAGCCGCCGCCACTTTTCGCTTGCGGCCGCCTCCACCGTCCTCGCCGCGTGCACGACCGCGGGCACGCAGACCGCGAACGTCACGACGCCCGCCACCACTACGCCGCCACCGCCCGTCGGCAAGCCGCCGCGCCCGATCCGCGTGGGGCTCGCGCTCGGCGGCGGCGCGGCGCGCGGCTTCGCGCATATCGGCGTGATCAAGGCGCTCGAGGCGCGCAACGTGCAGGTCGACATCGTTGCGGGCACGAGCGCGGGCTCGGTCGTCGCAGCGCTGTACGCCTCGGGCATGAACGGATTCGCGATCAACAAGCTCGCGCTGACGATGGACGAAGCCTCGATCAGCGACTGGGCCATGCCGTTTCGCACACGCGGCCTGCTGCAGGGCGTCGCGCTGCAGAACTACCTGAACACGACGCTGCGCGACCGCCCGATCGAGAAGATGGCCAAGCCACTCGGCGTCGTCGCCACCGACCTGCGCACGGGCCAGCCCATTCTATTCCAGCGCGGCAACACGGGCATCGCCGTGCGCGCGTCGTGCAGCCTGCCATCGATTTTCGAGCCGGTGAAGATCGCGGGGCATGAGTACGTGGACGGCGGCCTCGTGAGCCCCGTGCCGGCCTCGTTTGCACGCAGGATGGGCGCCGACTTCGTGATCGCCGTCGACATCTCTGCGCGCCCGGAAACGGCCTCGACGCAGAACCAGTTCGACGTGCTGATGCAGACCTTCACAATCATGGGCCAGACGATCAAGACCTTCGAGCTGGACAAGTACGCCGACGTCGTGATCCGCCCCAGTCTCAACGCGATGTCGGGCAGCGACTTCACGCAGCGCAACGCCGCGATCCTCGCGGGCGAGGAAGCCGCGGCGCGCATCATGCCGGAGCTCGAGCGCAAGCTGGCTGCCGCGCGTGCGGCGGCTTAAACGCGATCCTGCGGCGCACCCGTCAGCGTGCGCTCAAACGCAAAAAGCCCGCTTCGAAAGAAGCAGGCTTTTTGTCGGCACCCCAACTTCGTACCGAAGCCGCGATTAGTTGCCGCTGTTGCCGTCGAACTGCGCGCTCACGCGCTTGAGGCTCTGCTGCTGGTCCGGCGTGAACGAAGTCTCGACGCGCCGAGCGCCCGTGAAGCGCTTTTCCCAGTAGCCGTCGTCGAGGTCGTCGACGCGGATCGTGCTGCCGGTGGACGGCGAATGCACGAACTTGTTGTCGCCGATATAGATGCCGACGTGCGAGAACGTGCGGCGCATCGTGTTGAAGAACACGAGGTCGCCCGGCTTCAGGTTGCTCATGCTGACCTTCTCGCCCACGCGGCTCATTTCCTCGGCACGGCGCGGCAGCGACATGCCGAGCGTGTCCTGGAACACGTAGCGCACGAAGCCGCTGCAGTCGAGGCCGGAATCCGGCGTGTTGCCGCCCCAGCGGTAACGCACGCCGATCATGTTGAGTGCGCCGACAACGACATCCCCGGCCTTGCCGGCCATGCCGGAAAGGAACGCCTTGGCGCCGCCTTCGGCCGGAGCCGCCGCGGGGCTTACCTGGTTCGCGTTTTGGAGAGCGTTCTGAATAGCGGGAAGGGACTGCGCATTCGCCGTGTTGCTCGGCGAATATGAGGCATTCTGGCTAAAGCTGCTTACTTCGTCGGCGAACGCGCCGGGAGCTGCGGCCATCAGTACGCCGATGAACATCCCGGCGACGACGCGCGTGCAAGCCTGGGTCAGATATCGGTGCTGCATGGGTCGGTAGAAATTGCCCGTAAATCAGAGGGTTAGTAGAAAAGTTTGGACGATACTAGCCAGTAAGTATTTGTGTGTCAAAACAAATAGAAAAAATCAATCGCGATGTGCACTTCATTGGCGAATATCACCGAACTCCACCCTCAAGTTCCGCCAGCGCTCACCGTGCAAATGCGGCTTTCAGCAGTTTTCGGGTGTAAGGATGAGCGGGACTTTCGAAAATATTCGAGATATCGCCGGCCTCGACGATCGCCCCGTTCTGCATCACCGCAACCCGGTGCGCCATCGCGCCGATCACCTCCAGGTCATGGCTGATGAACACATAGCCCAGGTTGTACTTGCGTTGCAGATCGGTCAACAATCGCAACACCTGTTGCTGGATCGA
>NZ_DATJWR010000348.1:0-12431 GCF_035501035.1 Paraburkholderia sp. | reverse complement strand
TCAGGCCAAACGCGACGTTCGACTCCACGCTCATGTGCGGGAAGAGCGCGTAGGACTGGAACATCATGTTGACGGGGCGGCGGTAGGGGGGCAGCGTCGCGAGGTCTTCGCCGTCGACGAAGATGCGGCCCGAGGTGGCGGATTCGAGCCCCGCGAGCATGCGCAGCAGGGTGGACTTGCCGCAGCCGGAACTGCCGAGCAGGGCGAAGAGCTCGTTCTTGGCGATGTTCAGGCTCACGTTGTCCACGGCGGTGCTGTCGCCGAACTTCTTTACGACGTTTTCGATGCGCACGAAGGCGTCGTTCCTTGCCGGGGTCGCGTTTGAGCGCGCAGCTTCTGGGGCGTTGACTTTGGACGTCGAATTCATGATGTAACCTTGGTTCCTTTCTGATCGCAGTACGCGTTTTCAGGCGCGAGTCGGCCCGCACGGGGCGCACGGAGCGACTCGCGACGATGAGTACTGCGAACGGAGCTCGGTGAAGGCTCGCGCGCGTCAGGGAAAGGGGGTGGCGCAGCGCGGCCGGACTTCGAAATTGCGTACTTCAGACGGAGAGGGGTCGAGCGATCCCTCTTCCGCGCGTTGTCTCCTTCTTCTCCTTCTCGTCTCCTTCAGGGGATGATCAGCGTGTCAGTGGCCAGTCTTCAACTGAGCCCACAGACGGTTTTCGAGGCGCAGGATGTCTGCCGGCATCGGCTTCATCAACGTCATCTTCTTGAGCACGTCATCCGACGGGTACACCGTCGCGTCCTGGGCAACGGAAGCGGTGACGAACTGGCGCGCGGCCTTGTTCGCGGTCGGATAGAACACTTCGTTGGTGATCTGCGCGTTGACCTTCGGGTCTTCGATGTAGTTGATCCACTTCATCGCGTTCTCGGGGTGCGGCGCGTCCTTCGGCACGACCATCACGTCGAACCACAGCAAGCCGCCTTCCTTCACGTTCGAGAACTTGACTTCATACGAGCGCTTGGCTTCCTCGGCGCGGCGGTGCGCGATGCCCACGTCGCCCGACCATGCCACCGCAACGCAGATGTCGTTGTTCACGAGGTCGTTGATATAGCCCGACGAGTTGAACTGCGTGATGTACGGACGCACGCTCTTGAGCACCTGGAAGGCAGCCTGGTAGTCGGCCGGGTTCGTGCTGTTGGGGTCCTTGTGCATGTATTGCAGCACGGCGGCGAACACGTCCACGGCCTGGTCGAGGAACGACACGCCGCAGCCCTTGAGCTTCGAGAGGTTGGCCGGGTCGAACACGAGCGCCCAGCTGTCGACAGGCGCGTTCGGTCCCAGCGCCTTTTCGACGGCCTGCTTGTTGTAGCCGATGCCGTCGGTGCCGAATGCCCAGGGCACGCCGTACTGGTTGCCCGGATCGGCGTCGGCGATCATGTGCATCAGCACCGGATCGAGGTTCGCGATATTGGGCATCTTCGACTTGTCGAGCTTCTGGTACACGCCGGCCTGAATCTGCTTGGCCATGTAGTTCGAGGTGGGCACGACGATGTCGTAGCCCGAGCTGCCTGCGAGCAGCTTGGCCTGCAGCGTGTCGTCGCTGTCGTAGTTATCGTATTTGACCTTGATGCCCTGCTCCTTTTCGAAGTTCGGGATCGTGTCTTTCGCGATGTAGTCGGACCAGTTGTACACGTTCAGCTCGCCGTCGGCCGCGCGCGCGAGCTCGCTCGAAGTGGCAGTGAGACCCGCGCACACGGCGAGGGCTGCGATCGCGACCGCATGACGAAGATGGCTAACACTCATGTTGGTTTCCCCTGAAGATGAAGATCGGCGGGAGGCCCTGCACCCCGTTGTGTGCCGCCCGCCGTGGACAAGCAGCGTTACGAAAGACCCAGTTGTTGCGCAGTTGCGTCGATGGCCTTCTTCGCCTTCGACACAATTTCGTCGATCTCGCCGCGCGTGATCACGAGCGGCGGCGAAAGCAGCATGCGGTCGCCGGTGGCGCGCATGATGAGGTTGCCGTTGAAGCAGAAGTCGCGGCAGATCGTTCCCACGTCGCCGCCGTTCGCGAAGCGCTTGCGTGCCTTCGGGTCCTGGGCGAGCTGGATGCCGGCTACGAGGCCCGTGCCCGAGATGTCGCCCACTATCGGATGATTCGCGAATGTCTCGCGCAGGCGCTGCTGGAAGTACGGGCCGGTGTCGGTCTTCACGCGCGTCACGATGCCCTCGTCGCGCAGCAGCTTGAGGTTCGCCACGGCCACGGCCGCCGCGACCGGATGGCCCGAATACGTGAGGCCGTGATTGAAGTCACCGTTCTCGATGAGCGCGCGCGCGATGCGGTCGTGAATGCCCACTGCGCCCATCGGCACGTAGCCGCTCGTGAGGCCCTTGGCCATGGTGATGAGGTCGGGCTCGAAGCCGAAGTGCTGGTGCGCGAACCATTCGCCCGTGCGGCCGAAGCCACCGATCACTTCATCGGCGCAAAGCAGGATGTCGTACTTGCGGCAGATGCGCTGGATCTCCGGCCAGTAGGTGGAGGGCGGGAAGATCACGCCGCCCGCGCCCTGGAACGGCTCGCCGATGAAGGCCGCCACGTTTTCCGCGCCCACTTCGAGAATCTTCGCTTCGAGCTGCTGCGCGCGCGCGAGGCCGAATTCCTCGGGCGTCATGTTGCCTTGTGCTTCACCGTAGAAGTACGGCTGGTCGATGTGCACGATGTTCTCGACCTTCGAAGGCATCTGCTCATGCATGTAGCCCATGCCGCCGAGCGTGCCGCCCGCGATCGTCGAGCCGTGGTAGCCATTCTTGCGCGAGATGACCACCTTCTTCGAGGGCTTGCCTTGCGTGAGCCAGTACTGATGCACGATGCGCAGTACCGTGTCGTTACCTTCGGAGCCGCTGTTGCAATAGAAGAAGTGGTTGAACGGCTCGGGCGAGAGCTGCGCGAGCAGCGCCGAAAGCTCGATGACCGGCGGGTGCGTGGTCTTGAAGAACGTGTTGTAGTAGGGCAGTTCCTGCATCTGGCGATAGGCGGCATCGGCCAGTTCCTTGCGGCCATAGCCCACGTTCACGCACCAGAGCCCGGCCATGCCGTCGATGATCTGGTTGCCTTCCGAGTCCCACAGGTACACGCCTTTCGCCTTCACGATCACGCGGCTGCCCGCCTTGTTGAGCGAGCCCATGTCCGAGAACGGGTGGATGTGATGCGCGGCGTCCAGTGCGCGGTACTCGCTCGTCGAGCGCGCGGTTTGTGCGCGCAGCGCGGTCGGCACTTCTTGCAGCGCGCTGGCGGGGGCGTCGATCCGATAGTTCATTTTCAATGTCTCCTTTCTGTTACACGTGCAGCAGCAGGTGCTTGCGTTCCCACGAACTGATCACGCGGAAATACGCTTCGTATTCCGTTTCCTTGAGCGCGAGATAGGCGCGCACGAACTTCTCGCCGAGGATGTCGTTGAGCGGCTCGCATGCACTCATCAACGTGAGGCCTTCTTCTAGGTTGCGCGGCAACTGGTAAGGCAGCGCGTAGCCGTCGCTCACGAGCGGCTCCGTGGGCTTGAGGTGCTGCGTCATGCCGAGGTAGCCGGCGGCGAGCGTCGCGGCAATCGCGAGATACGGGTTCGTGTCCACGCCCGGAATGCGGTTCTCCACACGGCGCGCGGCCGGCGACGAATACGGCACGCGAAAGCCCACGGTGCGGTTGTCGTAGCCCCACGCCACGTTGATCGGCGCGGCCATGAAGCGCGACAGGCGGCGATACGAGTTGATGTACGGCGCGAAGATCGGCATCAGCGCGGGCGTGTACTTCTGCAGGCCGGCGATGTACGCATGGAACATGTCCGTCGGTTTGCCGTCCTGACCCGTGAAGAGGTTCTGTCCGCTTTCCGCCGAGACGAGGCTCTGGTGAATGTGCATGGCCGAGCCCGGCTCGTTTTCCATCGGCTTCGCCATGAACGTGGCGTACATATGGTGGCGCAGTGCGGCTTCACGCACCGTGCGCTTGAACAGGAACACGCGGTCGGCGAGGCCCAGCGGTTCGCCGTGCATGAAGTTGATTTCCATCTGCGCGGCGCCAACCTCGTGAATCAGCGTATCGACTTCGAGGTCCTGAATATCGCAGTACTCGTAGATGTCTTCGAAGAGCGGATCGAACTCGTTGACCGCTTCGATCGAGTACGCCTGGCGGCCGGTTTCCGGACGGCCCGTGCGACCGATCGGCGGCGCGAGCGGAATGTCCGGGTCCTTGTTCATGTCGACGAGATAGAACTCCAGTTCCGGCGCAATGATCGGCTTCCAGCCCTTCGCTTCATAAAGCTCCAGCACGCGGCGCAGCACGCGGCGCGGCGAGATCTCGACGGGCGTGCCATCGAAGTGGACACAATCGTGAATCACTTGCGCCGTGGGGTCGACGGCCCACGGAATGATGCGGATAGTGGACGCGTCGGGCACGCACACCATGTCGGGGTCGGTGACACCGGTGAGGCTGCCGTCTTCGGGATAGTCGCCCGTGACGGTCTGGATCATCACGGCTTGCGGCAGGCGCATGGATTCGCCCGATTCGAACTTGCTGCGCGGGATGATCTTGCCGCGCGCGATACCCGCCATGTCGGGGATGATCGCTTCGATTTCGGTGATGTGGTGCTTCTTCAGGAATTCGTCGATTTCATGCATGATCTTTCTCTCTGTTCTGTATAGGCCGGCATCAGGCGTGGGCGGCACGCGGCGCATGCGCCACGTCGTGTCCGGCCCCGCCCGGTATTCGGGCCAGCATGCGGTTGCGGCAGGCTTCGCCAAAAGCGCGGAAGATGGCGGTCGATAGCGCGTCGTCGGCGTGTTTCCACTCGGGGTGCCACTGCACGCCAAGTGCGAAGGTTCGCGCCTTGGCCACGCTCACGGCTTCGATGAGGCCGTCGGGTGCGAATGCCTCGGCCACGAGGCCCGCACCCAGCCGCTCGATGCCCTGGCCGTGCAGCGAATTCACGCGGGCTTCGCGTGCGCCGCCCGAGAGCCGTTGCAGCAGGCCGCCTTCCACGAGCGTCAATGCGTGTGCCGGACCATATTGCGTGTCGAGCGAGTCGACCTTGTTCTCGCGATGATCGTCGTAGCCATCAACTGCGTGCACCTGCTGATGCAAGGTGCCGCCGAACACCACGTTCATCTCCTGGAAGCCGCGGCAAATGGCGAGCACCGGCACGCCAGCCTCGATCGCGGCGCGCATGAGCGGCAGCGTCGTGGCGTCGCGAGCGGGGTCGTGCAGCGTGCCGGCCTCGCTCGCCGGGCCGCCGTAGCGATGCGGTTCGACGTTCGAGTAGCTGCCCGTGAAAAGCAGCCCGTCTACGGTTTCGAGAATGTCGGCCGCAGCCTGGCGCTCGCCGAGGGCGGGCAGCACGAGCGCGAGTGCGCCCGAGCCGTCCACCGCCGCGGCGAGGTACTTCTCGCCGGTGACGTGCGAAGCGTGCGGTCCCATCATCGTGCGATCGGCCGTTACGCCGACTAATGGTCTGTTTCGCATGACTAATGATTCACTTCCTTGCCCGTGCACGATGTATCGATGCTACGGGCGTGACATGACCTTGCTGTCTTGCTGGATGCAAAACCGCAAACCCGGGGGTGCTCCACGCAGCGAAGCTAACGCATGGCGCTACGCGTGGAGATCATGTAGGCAGTTCGTTTCCGGCCGTTGTGGGGCGCGACGGTATTCAGGCGTGCACAGCCACGACGTTCACGCGCGGCGAGACACCTCGCGGACGAACGACGGCGAAGAAAACGAACGGCGCAGGAAGGAGAGGCGCTAGGGCAGCAGCGACGCGACTTCGTCCGTGTGGACGGCGATGAACGCGCGCGCGGAGACTGAGTTGTGACGCCGCACGGAGCGGCGCGAAAGGATCGTGAAGACGGACAGGAACAGGCGAGAGGCAAGCCTGCCGCTAATGCCGTCGGCGATGGCGGCGCAGTCACTGCGAAGACACCTCGCATGACTTCGATCCCATCTCACCAGAGGGCCACGGACTCTCACAATTACACTCGACTGGTTGCGTTGAACAAAGACGTTCGGATGGGGCATTCGAACTCGCCAATGTCGTTGCTGCTTAAAACATTGAACGAGGTCGATGTATCGCTCGCCGAACTCGGCCGACTTGCTATGTTTCTCGCATAAAGCGCTGCTTTTGCGGTGCAACGTCGCTTATACGATGCAGTGTTCGACCTGTAGTCCAGCATATACGAGCCAAAAAGGGCGTCAATTATTTTTTCACGTTTTTGATGTCAGCACTTTCCCCGAGGGCACTGCTAAACAAGATGCTCTACGAAATATCGGTACCTGTCCTTATATTTCGAATTACTTACAGGGGTTTGTACTGACGCAAAAAAAAGCAAACTGATTAGAATATTCAACACGTCCGCACGCGCATGCTCGCGTGTCTTCTTGCCAACGGTCCTTCATCGTGTCCGAGTCCGCCTCTGTTTTATCCGAAGTCGCCACGCGCCTGCGCCATGTTCGCAAACGTCATGGTCTGTCGCAGCGCGAACTCGCCAAACGCGCAGGCGTCACCAACGGCGCGATCTCGCTGATCGAGCAAAGCCGGGTGAGTCCGTCTGTGGGCTCGCTCAAGAAGCTGCTCGAGTGCATACCAATGAGTCTTGCCGAATTCTTCACGTTCGATCTCAGCGAGGGGACGGAGGTGGTGTCGCGGCGCGGCGAGATGCCGAACCTCGGCAATGCAGCCATCGAGTTCTATCTGGCCGGCGCGAACATGAAGGACCGCAACATGTGCATCATGCGCGAGGTCTATCAGCCGCTTGCGGACACGGGGCCCGAAATGCTCACTCACGCGGGGCACGAGGGCGGCGTGGTGGTCGCCGGCCAGCTCGAACTGACCGTGGAAGGCACGACGTGGCTGCTCGACCCCGGCGACAGCTACTACTTCGAAAGCCGCTTCCCGCACCGGTTTCGCAATCCCAGCGCGAACGAAGTCTGCGAAGTGGTGTCGGCGAACTCGCCGCCCACCTTCTGACCTTCGGGTCGTGCGAACCTGATTCGCCCATCGTCGCCGCTGCCGCGGCGGCGTGCTGCGCGAATCGCAAATCATTGAGGCATCCTGATGGAAAAGAAAACTCTCGCTTATTGGCAGGACAAGGCCGCGACGCTCTCGATCGAAGGCCGCGCATTCATCGACGGCGCGTACCGTGACGCGTATTCGGGTCGCGCGTTCGACTGCGTGAGCCCCATCGACGGCCGCGTGCTCACGAGCGTGGCCGATTGCGGCGCGGGCGATGTCGACGCCGCCGTGGCCGCCGCGCGCCGCGCGTTCGACGAAGGCGTGTGGGCGGGCCTGAATCCGCGCGCGCGCAAGGCGATCCTGCTGCGTTGGGCAGCGCTCATGCGCGAGCACCTCGAAGAGCTGGCGCTGCTCGAAACGCTCGATGCGGGCAAGCCCATCGGCGACACGACGACCGTGGACGTGCCGGGTGCGGCCTACTGCGTGGAATGGTTCGCCGAGGCCATCGACAAGGTGGGCGGCGAAGTCGTCCCCGCCGACCATCATCTCGTGGGCCTCGTCACGCGCGAGCCCATTGGCGTGGTCGCCGCCGTGGTGCCGTGGAATTTCCCGATCCTGATGGCCTCGTGGAAGTTCGGCCCCGCGCTCGCCGCCGGCAACAGCGTCGTGCTCAAGCCTTCGGAGAAGTCGCCGCTCACCGCCATTCGTGTAGCGCAGCTCGCGCACGAAGCCGGCATTCCGGCGGGCGTGTTCAACGTGCTGCCGGGCGGCGGCGAGCCTGGCAAGCTGCTCGCCCTGCATCGCGATGTGGACTGCATCGCGTTCACGGGATCGACGAACGTCGGCAAGCAGATCATGCAGTACGCGGGCCAGTCGAACCTCAAGCGCGTCTGGCTCGAGTTGGGCGGCAAGTCGCCCAACATCGTGCTGCCGGATTGCCCGGACCTGGACCGTGCAGCAAACGCGGCGGCGGGCGCCATTTTCTACAACATGGGCGAAATGTGCACGGCGGGCTCGCGCCTGCTCGTGCATCGCGACATCAAGGATGTATTCCTCGGCAAGCTCCTCGAAGCCGCGAAGGCCTATAAGCCTGGCAATCCTCTCGATCCTGCCGTGTCGATGGGCGCGATTATCGACAAGGTCCAGCTCGAGCGCGTGCTGGGCTATATCGAAGCCGGCCGCAAGGACTCGAAGCTGCTGATCGGCGGCGAGCGCGTGAATGCAGGCGACGGCGGCTTCTATGTCGAGCCCACGGTGTTCGACACGCATCACGACGCGAAGATCGCGCGCGAGGAAATCTTCGGGCCGGTGCTCTCGGTCATCACGTTCAGCACGATCGACGAGGCGGTGCGCATCGCCAACGAGAGCGACTACGGGCTCGCGGCGGCGGTTTGGACGGCAAACCTCACGCACGCGCACGAAATCTCGCGCCGCCTGCGCGCGGGTACGGTGTGGGTGAACTGCTACGACGAAGGCGGCGACATGAACTTCCCGTTCGGCGGTTTCAAGGAGTCGGGCAACGGTCGCGACAAGTCGCTGCATGCGCTCGAAAAGTACACGGAGCTCAAGTCCACGCTCGTGCGCTTGCGCTAACGTAGCCGGCACGCAATGCGGCGGCGGCCCCGGGTGGCCGACGCCGCGTTCGCGAGCGGCTTCACGCACTTCTCACTCAGGCCATTGCATGACTGACATTCTTCACGGCGACGCCGCGATTCGCCGCGCCTCGCTCTACGGCTCGTCTGTCGAAAACACCTATGCGGGTGTGCTCTCGTTCATGCGGCGCAACTACACGCGCGAACTGAATGGTGTGGACATCGCGATCTCGGGTGTGCCGCTCGACCTGGCCACGACGTTTCGCTCGGGCGCGCGCCTCGGGCCTTCGGCCATTCGCGCGGCGAGCGTGCAGCTCGCGGAGCTGCACCCGTACCCCTGGGGCTTCGATCCCTTCGAGACGCTGGCCGTGGCCGACTACGGCGACTGCTGGTTCGACGCGCACAATCCGCTGACGATCAAGCCCGCGATCATCGAGCACGCGCGCACGATCCTGCGCTCGGACGCGAAGATGCTGACGTTCGGCGGCGATCACTTCATCACGTATCCGCTGCTCGTCGCGCACGCGGAGAAGTACGGGCGGCCGCTTTCGCTGATCCACTTCGACGCACATTGCGACACCTGGCCCGACGACGCGCCGGAGAGCCTCAATCACGGCACGATGTTCTACAAGGCCGTGAAAGAAGGGCTGATCGATCCGAAGACCTCCGTGCAGGTCGGTATTCGCACGTGGAACGAGGATTTCCTCGGCATCCCTATTCTCGACGCCGCCTGGGTGCATGAGCACGGCACGCGCGCGGCGCGCGAGCGCATCCTGGAGATCGTGGGCGAGCGGCCCGCGTACCTCACGTTCGACATCGACTGTCTGGACCCGGCCTTCGCGCCCGGCACGGGCACGCCTGTGCCAGGCGGCCTGTCTTCCGCGCAGGCACTGGCGATCGTGCGCGGACTCGAAGCGGTGAACCTGGTCGGCGCGGACGTGGTGGAAGTGGCGCCGGCTTACGACCAGAGTGAGATCACGGCGCTTGCGGCCGCACATCTCGCGTGCGATCTGCTGTGCCTGTGGCGGCAGCGCAAGGTGGGCGGGACGTTCGCGGCGAAGTAACCGGAGCGTAGCCGCAACTTAGCCGGTACGCAGCCGGAACGCAGGCGGCTTCAGCGCTCCACGAGCGCGCCGAGGTTCGCGCGCACGCGCTGGAGCATCGCGCTGAACTGCTCCGCCTCTTCGGGCGTGAAGCCTGCCAGGGCTTCCGCCTGCACCTCGTCGCCCACCTGGCGCGCGCCCGTGAGCGCGCCTTGCGCCTTGGGTGTGAGGCTCACCAGCCATTCGCGGCGATCTTCCGGGTTGGGCGTACGCACGACCCAGCCGCCTTCTTCCATGCGCTCAAGCAGCCGCCCCGCGGAAATCGGGGCGACTTCCAGCAGTTCGGCGAGGCGCGCCTGGTTCATGTCGCCGTAGTGGGCGAGGTACGCGATCATGCGGCACTGCGCGCGCGTGAGTTCGAGCGACGACTTCGCCAGTTCGTCGTAGCGTTTGCCGAAGAGCCGGCCCACGTCGACGACCAGGAAGCCAAAGCGCTTTTCGAGGTCGGTAGTCATCGGGAAATTATACGGGCGAGCGCCTCGCGCGATGGTACGGGCGTGTGGGCTTCCGCGTTGATAGCGATTGCGTCGGCAGGTGCGAATCGTATAATAAGCACGCTTATTATTTCCACGCACTCCGCCCCCGATCACGATGACATCACGATGACCGCAGTCATGCAGGAGGGCTCCGCCGCGCAGCATCGGGCAGAGCCAGCGAGGGAAGCCCCGCTCAACCGCGGCATGATCACGCTTTCGATCATGCTCGCCACGCTGATGCAAACGCTCGACAGCACGATCGCCAATGTCGCGCTGCCGCACATGCAGGGCACGTTGTCGGCCTCGCAGGACGAGATTACGTGGGTGCTCACCTCGTATATCGTCGCGGCAGCCATTGCCACGCCGCTCACGGGTTGGTTCGCCGATCGCTTCGGCGTGAAGCGCCTGCTCGGCGTGGCGATTGCGGGCTTCACCGTGGCTTCGGCGTTGTGCGGGCTTTCGGAAACGCTCGGCGAGATCGTCGGCTCACGGCTCTTGCAGGGCGTGTTCGGCGCTTCGCTCGTGCCGCTCTCGCAGTCCATCCTGCTCGACATCAACCCGCGCGAGCGCCAGGGGCAGGCCATGGCCGTTTGGGGCATGGGCGTGATGGTGGGGCCGGTGCTCGGGCCCACGCTCGGGGGCTGGCTCACCGACAGCTACAACTGGCGCTGGGTGTTCTTCATCAACGTGCCCGTGGGCGCGTTTGCGTTGTTCGGCGTTTCGACCTTCCTGCCCGCGCGCGAGCCGCTGCGGCAGCAGCGCTTCGACGTGTTCGGCTTCGCCACGCTCGCGCTTGCCATTGGCGCGCTGCAGGCCTTGCTCGACCGCGGCGAGCAACTCGACTGGTTCGGTTCGCTGGAGATCCGCATCGAAGCGCTGGTTGCGGTCATCGCCTTCGCGTTTTTCGTCGTGCATACGGCCACTTCGGGGCCCGGCACGTTCTTCCGCTACCAGTTGCTCAGGGATCGCAACTTCGCGACAGGCACGTTCTTCATCTTCGTGATCGGCGCCGTGCTCTACGCCACGCGCGCGCTGCTGCCGCCCATGCTGCAGAACCTCATGGGCTATCCGGTCGCCACCACGGGGCTCGTTACCGCACCAAGCGGCGCGGGCACGATGATCGCCATGCTGATCGCCGGGCGCATGCTCAAGCGCGTGGACGCGCGCTTCATGTTGCTGTTCGGCTTCGTGGTCTCCGCGTACGCGCTGTGGCAGATGATGCAGTACACGCTCGTGCTCTCGCCTTCGGATATCGTGTGGCCGGGCGTCGTGCAGGGCTTTGGCCTTGGCTTCGTGTTCGTGCCGCTTTCCGCGCTGACTTTCTCGACGCTCACACCGCAGCTGCGCGCCGACGGCACCGCCACCTATAGCCTCATGCGCAATATCGGCAGCAGTATCGGCATTTCGATCGTGCAGACCTTTGTCACGCGCAGCACGCAGGTCGCGCACGCGGACCTCGCCGCGCACGTCACGCCGTTCAATCCGGCGATCCAGACGATGCTCGAGAGCGGATCGCGGTACGATCTCGCCGTGCTCAACCAGCAGATCACGCAGCAGGCCGAAATGATCGGCTATCTGAATGATTTCAAGATGATGTTCGTGGCCACGCTGCTCGTGATTCCGCTGCTCCTCGTGATCCGGCCGACTTCGAGCGCCGCCTCTGCCGACACGAGCCACGCGGCGATGGACTAGGCCCGTCCATTCGCTTGTGTTTCACCCGGCGCGCGGCATGTCCGCGCGCTTTGCATTCACGAACTTCGATGCTCTCCGCCGTTTCCATCCTCCTGCCCGTTTTCGGTCTCATCTTCGCCGGCTTCGCCTGCCGCCGCACGAACGTGCTCGGGCCCGCCGCCGCTTCGGAGCTCAATCGCTTCGTCGTCTGGCTCGCGCTGCCTGCGCTGTTGTTCGATATCCTTGCGCACGCAACGTGGCACGAGCTGTATCAGCCCGCCTTCGTCGCGGCGTTCGGTTTTGCGGGCCTCGTGGTGTTCGCCGCCGTGGTGGGCGCGCGTGTGTTCCTGGGCCGCCCGCTCGCGGACGCGAGCATCGATGGCCTCGCCGCCGCCTATCCGAATACCGGGTACGTGGGCTTTCCGCTGTGCATGATCGCGTTCGGGCCGTCGAGCCTCACGCCCACGACCATAGCGACGATACTCGTGGTTTGCGTGCTGTTCGCTGTCGCCATCGTGCTGATCGAAACGGGCCTGCAGAGCGAGCGGCGTCCGCACCGGCTCGCCATCAAGGTCGTGCGCTCGTTATTGCGCAATCCGCTGCTGGTTGCGCCGGCGCTGGGGGCGGTCGTCTCGGCCGCGCATGTC
>NZ_DATJWR010000347.1:0-3305 GCF_035501035.1 Paraburkholderia sp. | reverse complement strand
TCACGCAGCGCCTTGCATGCCTGCGCGCCCGAATAATCGAACTCGCACGCCTGGCCGATGATGATCGGACCCGCGCCGATGATGAGAATGCTCTTGATGTCTGTCCGCTTGGGCATAACGCTCTCGCTAAATATTCCTGTGTCTGTACTGCCAGCGGGCGGCGCGTGATTTCACGCACGCCTTGCCGCTCGCATCCGGGCGCGCGCGTGGGCCGTTTCTCGTTTCTCGATACGGCTCGCTGCGCGCCCTGCTCTCTCGTTCGTGTGCGCCGTGCGCCTCAGGCCGCCGCGCTGCGCTTTGCGCCCCTGGCGTTGTCCATGAGCGCGGTGAAGCGGTCGAACAGATAGCCGATGTCGTGCGGACCCGGCGACGCTTCCGGGTGGCCCTGGAAGCAGAACGCGGGCTTGTCGGTGAGCTCGAAGCCCTGCAGCGTGCCGTCGAAGAGCGAGACATGCGTCACGCGCGCGTTCGCGGGCAGCGTGGCGGCGTCCACCGCGAAGCCGTGGTTCTGCGACGTGATGACGACGCGGCCGTCACCGAGGTCCTTCACCGGATGGTTCGCGCCGTGATGGCCGGTCTTCATCTTCATGGTCTTCGCGCCAACGGCGAGGCCCATGATCTGGTGGCCAAGGCAGATGCCGAAGGTCGGGATCCCGCGCGCGATGAATTCCTGCGCGGCCTTGATCGCGTAGTCGCACGGCTCGGGGTCGCCGGGGCCGTTCGAGAGGAACACGCCGTCCGGGTTGAGCGCCATTGCGTCTTCGGCTGTGGCCTGTGCCGGCAGCACCGTGACGTGGCAGCCGCGCTCGGCCAGCATGCGCAGGATGTTCTGCTTCACGCCGAAATCGAACGCCACGACCTTGTACTTCGGTGCGCCCTGCGGGCGGTAGCCTTCGCCCAGACGCCATTCGGCGGTCGTCCACTCGTAGGTCTTTTCGGTCGAGACGACCTTCGCGAGGTCCATGCCCGCGAGGCCCGGGAAGGAGCGCGCGAGTTCGATGGCCTTCGCTTCGTCGTCCGAGCCGGCGAGGATTGCGCCGTTCTGCGCACCCTTGTCGCGCAGAATGCGGGTGAGCTTGCGCGTGTCGATGCCCGCGATCGCCACGACGCCTTCGTCCTTCAGGTAGTCGCCGAGCGTGCGCTCCATGCGGAAGTTCGAGGCGAGCGCGGGCAGGTCGCGAATGATCAGACCGGCGGCATGGACTTTCGTGGCTTCGACGTCTTCGGCATTGACGCCAACGTTGCCGATATGCGGATACGTCAGGGTGACGATCTGGCGAGCGTAGCTCGGGTCGGTCAGGATTTCCTGGTAACCGGTGATGGCCGTATTGAACACGACTTCACCGATCGTATGACCCGGCGCGCCGATCGAGTAGCCACGAAAGACCGTGCCGTCGGCGAGCGCGAGCAGAGCGGGAGAGAAAGACGGCAACACGGGAGACTCCTTGGGGGAACACCCTGTGCCGACCTGTTATCCGACGTTGCGATCTTGCGACCTGGAAGCGGCTGCGGCGTCGGCATCCTGTCCGGCGGGATCAGGACGCGCGCGCGGCGCGGTTTCCACAATACGCGACTTCCGTGCGTCTTTTGGCTGTCCTTGGCGCCGGGCCTGAAGGTGCGTTTGTGACGCTCGATCGGGCGGCAGCCAGCCAGTTGACGGTGAAGTGCGGGCGGCGGATGAACGGATGGGAAGAGGTAGGCGCTAGGGTGCGGGTTGATAAGCTCAAACCTTGAAATTATATCGCGAAAGTCACCTTTCCTTCAAATTCCAGGACGACGCCTGCGAGGGGAAACGCGCTCGCACCCCGGTGCACGGCCCTCTCCACTATAGCCGGCGCGCGGATCGCGGCAAGCTTCGCTTGTGCATTGACGGCATGATCGCGCCATGTACTCAAGCCGTCACCACAATGAAAAACGCCGCCACCTGGCGGGGTGACGGCGTCAAGCAGAACAAAACGGAAAAGTGATCGGAGCGAAATACCATGCGCTGCCCCCGCAGCACATGTTTGAGCACCCTTCGCGAGCCGCTATCTGGATTTGTGCTTCTGCGTTTGGGTTTCGGCCTTCGGGCGGCTTGCCGCACCCTTCGACGCCTTGCTGGGCGCAGCGCTGAACGCCTTGGCCTTGACAGGTTCGGAAACCTTGACGACCTCGGTGCGCACACGACCGTGTTTCTTATCGTAACGCGACTTCGGTCCGGTGTCTGCAACGCGGGTGCCGATTCGCTGTACGCCACCGCCGGCAACGTTCGTCGCCAGACGTTCCGGCCCCGGTTCGGCCGGCATTGCCTTGTTGACCGGCACGTGCAGCACGAGCACCTGGCCCGGCGCAACGAGGTCGCGGCGCGTCTTGTTCCACGCCTTCAGCTGCCCCACCGAGACGCCATAGCGGCTCGCCACCGCTTCCATGGACTGCTTGCGACGCACGCGGATCAGCATCTTGCGCGTGTCGGGCACGTCGGGCTCCATGGCCAGCACGGCGCTTTCCGCAACGTCGGCGCTGATGTCCTCGTCGTCACCGTCGTCGGTGCGTGGCACGACGAGCGTCGAGCCCGCCTTCAGGCGCATACCTACCGGGATCTTGTTCACCGACATCAGCGTGTCGGCGTCCACGCCGATCTTCTGTGCGATCGCGGCCGGCGTCGTGCGCTCGTCGGTCGTGTACACGGTCCACGATGAAAGCTGGCCCGTGTATGCCTTCAGATTGCGCTCGAAGGCGCTGGCGTTGTCGAACGGCAGCAGGATCTGCGGGTCGGTCGCGCCAAGGATCACGGGCTTCTTGAACGACGGGTTCAGCGAGCGGAATTCGTCGGTCGTCATGTTCGCCAACTTCGCGGCGACGTCCACGTCGATGTCGTGCGAGGTCGTGACCGTGACGAAATACGGGTGGTTCGGAATGGACGGCAGCGTGAGCCCGTACTGCTGCGGGTTCATCACGATGTTCTTGACCGCCTGCAGCTTCGGCACGTAATTGCGCGTTTCGTTGGGCATGCGCAGACTTTGATAGTCGGTGGGCAGGCCCGCCGCCTCATTGCGCGCGATCGCGCGCTGCACGTTGCCCTCGCCCCAGTTGTAGGCGGCGAGCGCGAGATACCAGTCGCCGAACATGTCGTGCAGGCGCGAGAGGTAGTCGAGCGCGGCGCTCGTCGAAGCCAGCACGTCGCGGCGCTCGTCCTGCCACATGTTCTGCTTGAGGTTGTAGGTGCGGCCGGTGCCCGGCACGAACTGCCACATGCCGGCCGCCTTGGCGACCGAAAGTGCCTGCGGGTTATAGGCGGACTCGATGAACGGCAGCAGCGCGAGCTC
>NZ_DATJWR010000346.1:0-3288 GCF_035501035.1 Paraburkholderia sp. | reverse complement strand
GCCGGCGCTTTCCCGGTTATCCTGGCATTCGCAGCGTCAGGCGGCGGGGCTTCATCAATCAGGTCGGGCTGATCCTGGAGCCCGTCGCGCGGGGGCTCGGATTCAGCGTGATTCCACGTTACGCGCGTCAGGCATTCGCGCCGCAGGAGGCAATCGCGGTGGTCGAGTGCGCAGTGCCGGTGGTCGATACGCTGTGGCTGATCCATCGCGCCGAGTGGCCGCTTTCGAGCTGCGCGGCGCGCGCTCTGACATTTCTTCGCGAGCGACTCGCGGCTTCTGGCGTGGCGAGTTGAGTTTGGGAAAGAGGTGGTACCGCCGGACACTGTGGGCGACTCTTCATGATAGGTATAAATACGAACCCGGCTCTCGACTTGCCGTCCCGCACCCACATCCATTCGGTCGTCGCGTGGACGGCGGTCGCCATGATCCCACCTGTGCGAATGGCGATAGCCCGCCGGACACTGTTGCGATATAGAGGACTGCTTTACTCCGGAAGTGACCATTCGATGCGCGAGAACGCGAGCGGCCGAGAAGGGTCGGGTTCTGCCGGTCGCGACAAACTCGACGAAGGCTATTTCTGCCCATCCCCCGGAATATGAAAATCCGCCACAATTCCTTGCTTGACAAGGCTTTGCGTGGCCTTACCCCGGTGGGCGGCACGGGAATCAGAACGAATAGCCCTGATCGTGCCAGTAATGCCAGTCGGCCACTGCCTCCCGTGTGTTCCGGTCGGCTCCATTGGGAACAAGCTGGGCCAGTGGTACGACAATTTCGCGTTCACCGTGCCGTGCCATGACAAATATCGCGACGCGGCAAAGTTGGTCGTGAGCGAGGGCGATGACGGTGACGTTCTCGCCGCTCTTTAGCGGTGAGGCATCCATCGTCTTGCGCACCCGGGCCTTGAATGGAAACGAGAGCTGATCTTCAAGGTGGCAATACCAGCCCATCGCGCATTCTTCTTCGGTGTAGGTGTCGACCACGATTTCCATCGTGATCCGATGTTCGCGTCTGGCGTCGACTTTGGATCTGGCCATGATGGGGGCAGCGATAATGGGTTAGACATCGACAACGCGTCGCAGCACGGCTTTCCGGGGGCTCTTTGTCGCAAACCCGGTCTACGTTGCGCAGAGGGAGTCGAGCTCCAGCAACGCGCGATGCAAATCGCGGCGCTCGCTGTTCAGGCTATTTTTCGATCCGGGCGGTTTGTCCAGCAATCGCTGGAGCGAGTTCTTCAGCTCGGAGCCGTAGGCAGGTGCCCGGGGCTGTGCTGACGCGATAGCCCGAATCAGGGCGCGGTACTCTCCGTAGTTGTTGGTGACAATCGCCGCAACAACTTTCTCGGCGAATATTGCTGGCTCCACATCTGCGTTGACGCTCAGATCGACCAGATCGGAGCACGCCTGATCGAAAATGCAGCTGACTTCCCATCCTTCTTCGGTGGTACGTTCGAATATGGTTCCAGCCAGCGTGAACAACTGCCACATCAGTTCCGGTGCAAGATTCGGCGCCGCCCGGGAAATAGTCGAGGCAATGGCAACGCGCATCGCGTCGAGTTCTTCGGCCGTTTCGTCGACCTCCTCCGCATCGAGAAACGACGTCTGTTCGCCGAATTCGCTGATCCATTGGCCGACGGAGGCTGCAACGTCCTCGCCTCGCTGTGCGGACAGTTCGAATTGCAACCGACGCCGCATGCCCGGGTTCGTCATGGCCACCTCTGCAAGCAGAGTCGCCAGGCGTTCCGCCCCGACGGCCGCCAGGGCTTTGGCCTCGACCGGATTTTCTTCTTTCGGCATTGCTCCTCCAATGAATGCTGCTGAGGCAACAGGTAGGGGGGAAACGGTGAACAGATCCCGCTTGCGCTACGTTTCAGTGCCAGTCCTGATGCGCGAGCCAGACTTGGGGGCCGACGATCGCGCCGGCACGCCCGGAATGGGTTCGAACAGCGCCTCGAGATCAGCGGCTGAGAACTTGACGGTACTGGCAGCATCGTCGGAGAGGATCGCGTTGGCCAGTGCAGCCTTCTTTTCCTGGAGGGCGACGATTTTTTCCTCCACGCTGCCAGCGGTGATCAGCTTGTAGACGAACACCGGCTTGTCCTGCCCAAGCCGGTGCGCGCGATCGGTGGCCTGGTTTTCCACGGCCGGATTCCACCACGGATCGTAGTGGATGACGGTGTCGGCTGCGGTCAGGTTCAGACCCACGCCTCCAGCCTTCAGGCTGATGAGGAAGAGCGGCACCTCGCCCTGCTGGAAGCGGCGGACCGGGGCCGCACGATCGACCGTCTCGCCGGTTAGGACAACATAGGGAATCCCGGCCTTGTCGAGCGCGGAAGCGATGAGATCGAGCATGCTGGTGAACTGCGAGAAGAGCAGGATTCGGCGACCTTCCTCGATGAGTTCAGGCACCATCTCGAGCAGCAGCGCAAGCTTGGCGGATTCCTTCACGCGCGCCGCCTGCGTGGTCTTGAGCAACCCTGGATCGCAGCAGACCTGCCGGAGCTTGAGCAGCGCGTCGAGCACGATCAGATGGCTGCGCGCCAGACCATTGACGGCGATCGCATCGCGCACCTTCTTCTGCATTGTGGCCCGCACGGTCTCGTACAGGTCGCGCTGTGCACCTTCAAGCTCGACCGTGCGCACGATGGTGGTCTTCGGCGGCAGTTCAGTGGCCACTTCGTCCTTGCGCCGGCGCAGCATGAAGGGGCGCAGGCGGCGCGCGAGCAGTTCACGTCGCACCGTATCGCCGCCTTTTTCGATCGGGGTGCGCCAGCGCCGCGTGAAATCGTCACGCGAGCCCAGAAACCCGGGGAGCAGGAAGTCGAACTGCGCCCACAGTTCGCCCAGGTGATTCTCCAGCGGCGTGCCGGTCAGGCACAGGCGGTGTCTTGCCCGCAGGGCGCGAATGGTCGCAGCGGCCCTGGTGGCCGCGTTCTTGACGTACTGGGCCTCGTCCAAAATCAGCAGGTGGTACTCGTGCTGCACAAGGACGTCCTCGTCACGCCAGGCGAGTGCATAGGTCGTGAGCACGAGATCATGCTCCGCGATCTCCTCGAAACGCGCGTGGCGTTGCGCACCATGCAGGTTCAGCACGCGCAGCGCGGGCGCGAAGCGTTGCGCCTCGTCACACCAGTTGTGTACGAGTGTGGTGGGCACGACAATCAGCGCGGGCTGTCCGAGCCGGCCGGCCTCCTTTTCGGCGAGAATGTGCGCGAGCGTCTGCACCGTCTTGCCCAGGCCCATGTCGTCGGCCAGCACGCCGGAGAGGTTGTGTTCGCGCAGGAACTGCATC
>NZ_DATJWR010000345.1:0-21811 GCF_035501035.1 Paraburkholderia sp. | reverse complement strand
CACATGGCGGGCGAGCCACGTGCTCCAACGCCGGTATTTGCCAGGCGAACGCCGTATGCCAGCGCTGCGTCCGCTGGTCCCATCTGCCGGGCGCGCGGGTAGCAACGGTTTCCGTAGCTAATGCGCCTATGGTAGAAAATTTATTGCAACATCGCTGATCGCTGTCTCTTAGTGCCTATTGATGTGCTGGATGTGCTGAGCAAGTCAGTGAATTCGTGACGTCCCGGCGTCTTGAAGGTGGATAGCTCACAAAAATGTCTTCGAACGTCCGCCTGACGAACCAGCATCCCACGCACGTTCTCGGGCTCCCGATTTGAAGCAGTACCGCTCGGCGGCGCACGTCACCATCGAATCGGGCGCGGCTGCGCAACGGCTCGAACAGGCTCGTGGATGGCTTCGCAGTCCGGCAATACCGGCATGCGAGGTGTCACCACGAGTCCGGGAATCGCTGGCTGCGTGGTGTAGTTGTTCAGCTGTTTAGGGTTTCACCTTGAGAATGACCTAAGGTGCTGCGCGCCATTTCACGAAGAATACGACTGTTGTACCTCTGTATATGCCGCGACCTGAAGCTCTTCACGCAAGCTGCCGTCGCCATCGACGGCAGCAAGTTCAGACACAACCTCGCCAGGCGATGAGATAGCGCCCGGCGTGCGGGCGCTTTGAACGCGGTATCAGCGGGGAGCGGTTTGCGGGGCGCCGCTCGGATCGGCCTGTGCTTCTAAGCCCCAGTCGCCGTATTCGAGCCAGTCTTCGCCGAGCAGTTCGATGGGGTGCGGCGTGCGGTCCGACCCATTGCCGCAGCTGAGCGACCCGGCCGGGCAATAGCGGTCGCAGCCCCAGCAAACGCGCTCGGGGTGCTTCGGGTGGAGGGGTATCTTCTTGGCCATAATGGGCGGCGGCTGGCGCCAGGTAATCAAACCCATATAGCCCGTGCAGCCGCTTCGACCAGAGACGCGTTGCCACATCCGCTGCCTGCGGCAATCGTCCTGGTCGCAGATTTTGATGGATGACGATGGGCGCACGTTTTGCGGATGCACTCACCAGACTTTCGGGCTCTGCCCGAGCTTGACAGTTAGTTGCGATACCTGATCGGGAGGGGCGCTGATGGGAAGTCGAATCAGGCGCCGGACCGTCGCGCCCCGCATTGTGCGGCGGCGTCCAGACCGGTATGCCGCTTGCCATCAACATGGCGGCAGATACCAAATAAAGGGGGCGGAAATGGGCGCACGTCAATTGATGTTCATCGCGCAATGCGCCACCGTCTGGGCAAGCCTCGCAGGCTTGCCGGCGCACGCAGCGGGAACCTTCGATGGGAGTTGGAGCGTGACGCTCACCTGCCCCAAGGCTCCCGACGGCGCATGGGGCTACATGTATCAGTTCCCCGTTGAAATCCAGGAAAACGTCCTGCACGGCGAACATGGCGTGAGGGATACCGCTGGTTGGCTCACGCTGGACGGCAAGGTCGAACCCGACGGATCGGCCACGCTGATCGCAGAGGGGCTGACGAATGCGCCAGCCTACGCGGTGGGGCATGTGGACAAGCGGACGCCCTATACGTACGAGGTCAGCGCGCAATTCGACGCGACCTCGGGTAGCGGTTCGCGCACGACCGCACGCAAGTGTGATTTCGTATTTGTGAAGCAGTGACACCCGGACCAAGCGATCGGGCACCAGAAAACAAAAAGCCCGCCAGAGAGGGCGGGCTGAATCCATATCAGGAGGAGACATGGAGGAGACGGATCAAGTATAGGGTTTTCACCTAGCGCTTGCAACTGTTTTTTCACGACTTCGCAAAGGGCGTCCGGGCTTCAACTGACGCGTTTCACGGGCTGCATGTTGCCGAATTGCGAGGCGAGAATATGAGCCCCATGCCTAGGCCGCTGGCGCCGCTGGTGTCTCCAGCGCGTCCTGGTCAGTAGCGCTCTGGTCGGGGTGGCGCTTGATGACTATTTGTACGCTACCATCGGCCCATGTCCCGCCCGCCGCTGCCCGCCGCCGAAGCGCCGCCGAACCTCTACGCCATAGCGATGGCGAGCGCGATCGCGCTCCTTGCCTGGGGCGCGCTCGCCGCGCAAGCCGACATCACGATCCATCGCATGGCGTTGCGCGGCTTCGATACCCTCGAAGCAATCGGGCGGCTCGCGGCCTACCTGACCAACCTCACGGTGCTCCTCGTCGCCCTGTGCTTCACCTGCGTCGCGCTGCGCGTGCGCGCGTGGCCGGGCCGCATTCTCAGCGGGCCGGCCGCCGTGAGCGCGGTAACGGTGTATATCGTGTTCGTCGGCATGGCTTACAACGTGCTGCTGCGGCACCTCTGGACGCCGCACGGCTATCGCGCACTGCTCAACGAGAGCCTGCACAGCTTCATCCCGCTGCTCTGCGCGGCGTACTGGTTGCTGTTCGTGCCACGTTTCGAGCTCACGCCGCGCGAACGTCTCGCGTGGTTTGTCTATCCGCTCGGCTATCTCGCCATCACGTTCTGGCGCGGCAGCGTGACGGACTTCTATCCCTACCCGTTCATCGACGTCGACCAGCTCGGTTATGCACACGTGCTCGTCAACAGCGCGCTGCTGCTCGCGGCGTTCGTCGTGTTGATGGCAGTTTTCGCAGCCATCAACGCCCGGCGGCGGCCAGCTGCCCTGGTGTACGACGCGCGCGACGATCAAAACCTTCGACATCCTGAATAACTCGCCAAGCCAGCGCAAGAGCGACTCGCAACATAAACGCAAAGAGAGACACTCCCCGCCCTCATGTCCATCTATATCGCACTCCTGCGTGCCGTGAACGTCGGCGGCACCGGCAAGCTCTCCATGTCCGAACTCCGATCGATGTGCGAAGCGCTCGGCTTCACGCAGGTGCGCACCTATATCGCGAGCGGCAATGTCGTGTTCGAGAGCCGCCTTGCCGAGGCGTCGGTGAAGAAAAAGCTGGAGCAGCGTCTCGATGCCTATGCCGGCAAGCCCGTCGGCGTGCTGGTGCGTTCCGCTGACGAACTCGCCGCGGTGCTGGAAGGCAACCCGTTTCGCAACGCCGCGCCGGATCGCACGGTCGCGATTTTTCTCGATGCTCCCCCGCCCGCCGACGCGCTAGACCGTGTGAGCGGCCAGCAAACGGAAACCATCGCTTCAGGAGTGCGTGAAATCTACGTGCATTACCAGGACGGCATCGGACGCTCGAAGCTCAAGATTCCCGCGGCGAGAGACGGCACGGCGCGCAACATGAATACCGTGGCGAAGCTGCTGGAGATGGCAAGGGAATAGCCGACGCTTGACATGCGCCGCCATCAGCAACACAGTGCAAGGTCCACGTTCAATCGCCCGACAAGCCCATCATGATTACCTGCTATCTCCGTTACGTGATCGATCCATACCGGCTCGAAGAATTCGAAACCTACGCGAAAATGTGGATTCCACTGGTGGAGAAGTTCGGCGGCAAGCACCACGGGTACTTCCTGCCTTCCGAGGGCGCCAACAACGTTGCGCTCGCGCTGTTTTCGTTTCCGAGCCTCGCAGCGTATGAAGCGTACCGTACCGATTCGATGAACGACGCAGCATGCCAGGCGGCGTTTCGCTATGCCGCCGATACGCGTTGCATCGTGAGTTACGAACGGAGCTTCTTCAGGCCGGTTTTGTCGTAACCAACGGCGACTCGCGGCGCCGCGCAACCGCCGCGCCGCGCCTCAACCGGTACAATGCCTCGCCTGAACATCAACCGGTGAGATGATCATGCCGATTCGCATTAGCTGCCTTTGCGGCAAGACCAGCGTCGACCTGCACGGGCAGCCCGCAGCGCGGGCAAATTGCCACTGCGCCTCGTGTCGCGACTTCTACGGCACCACCATGCTCTCAGCAACCGCATGGCACGAGGAAGCGGTGCGGATCGCCAACGGCGCTTGCAGCATTTTCCAGCACCCAGCGAAGCAGCTCTCAAAGGCGTTCTGCAGCACGTGCGGCGAGGTCTTGTTCGGGAGCAATCGTCTCGGCATGCGCGTGGTTCCCAACGCCATGACTGCCCGCGCAACGGGTGGATCGCTCGATGCAAAGCTCGCACCGACCATGCATCTGTTTTACCGGCACCGCATCATCGACGTGACGGACGCGCTGCCGAAATACCTCGACGGCCGGGACGGTCCGCAGTACGAAGCATCGTAACCGCCTCGCGACGCGTCACCCCCTGCCGGCCGCCGCTCCGGCCGCGCCAGCCAGAGCACCCTGCCGCTCCTCCCCACCCGCGGCCTCTCCCAAATCTCCCGCATTCGTATCGTGCAGGCGGTCCGGGATGAACAGCACCGTCATGCCGCTCAGGAAGAACACCGCGCCGACCACGAGAAAGCCCATGCCGATCGAAAACTGCGTGGCGATATAGCCGATCACGATAGGCGCCGCACCGGAGCAGAAACGTCCCACGTTATACGAGCCGCCAACGGCCGTGCCGCGAATGCGCGTTTCGAAGCTCTCCGACATGAAGGTGCCGATCGTGCCGAGCGGCACGCCATAGAGAAAACCGAACACGAGCATCAGCCACGAGATGTTCTCGCGCGTATGGAACATCACGATCACGGGCAGGAAGATTGCCGCGCCAATGCAGCCGACGACATACACACCCCGCCGGCTCCAGCGGTCGCCGAGCCAGCCGGCCACGATCTTGCCGATGAAGGCGACCACCCAGGTCGCGGTCATGTAACCGGTCATCGAGCTGAACTTGATGTGCAGCTCGCTTTCGAGGTAGGTCGGCAGCCAGTTGTTCAAGCCATAGAATCCCGAGAGCGCGAACACCGAGGCAAGCGACCAGAGAATGAACAGCCTGCGCGCCTGTACGTCCGCGAAGATCAGCGCATAGCGGTTGTCGTGCCAGCGGCGGCCACTCGGGCGCGCCGCCGCCTCGCTCACGCGCCAGCTCGGCGGCTCCGGCACGAAGAAGTGGATCGCCACGGCGAGGAACACGGGCGCCACCGCCACGTAGAACAGCATGCGCCAGCCGTGGTGCGGCAAGATCCAGTTGCTGAGCGCGATCACCGTGATATAGCCGGCCGAAATGGCGGTCTGCAGCATGCCGAGTATCAGCGAGCGTCGCGCCATCGGCACGTATTCGGCCACCAGCGTGCTCACCAGCACCATGCAGCCAATACCCATCGAGCTGATGAAGCGCACAATCGCGAATTCAAGGAAGCTGTGCGTGAGACCGAGCAGCCCTGCGCCCACCGAGAACAGCATCATCGCCCACACCACCACGCGCACGCGCCCGAGCGAGTCGCTTGCCCAGCCGCCCAGAATGCCGCCGATCGCCATGCCGAGTAGCGTCAGGCTGCCGAGCGCGCCGGCCTCGACGTTGGTCAGCCCGAATTCGGTCTTGATGCGCGTGAGCGTGAGGCCATACATCATGACGTCGGCGCCGTCTACCAGCAGCGCGAGATAGCCAAGCGCGAAGACGAGCAGCCAGCGGTTGGCGTTTCGTGGGGATGTCGTTGTTGTCATGGCCGAAGGTCCTGCGAATAGGGGCTTTAACGTGAAGCTGAAGACAGGCCGCGCGCAACGAGCGCTGGCACGAGGAACGCACCGAGCAGCAAGCCCGTTTCCTCATCGTGCGGTGTATACCAGCCTTCCTCGTGCGTGAGATTCATCGTGCCGACGCAACGGCCGTCGTACGCAATCGGAATGTTGAGAATCGAGCCCAGACCCATTGCGGTCATCACCGCGTGGTCATCGAAGGCATCTCGCAGACCCTCCGGCGTCGTCGCGCGAAACGGTTCGAGGTCGGCGAGAATGCGCTTCGCCCAGGCCGTGCCGCTTTTCTTCTTGCGCCCGCCTGCCGGGTAGACCTCCGGCATGTTCGTGAAGACGCGCTCCACCTCCTCGCGCTGCGAGTCGTACGCCATGATCGTGAAGAGGCGAAAACCGATGGCCTCGGCGGCGATGGCGCACACTTCGTGGAATATTGCGGCCGGTTGACCGGGCGCGCGAATGACACGCGCAAGCCGCGCGATATCGGCGTTCTGGCGCTGCCGCGCTTGCGGTTCGTTCTCGATGGAAAGTGAGGATTGCATAGGGATTTACGAAATTGGGTAGGCCGGCGCTCAGCCATGCAGGCCGTCGCGAGCGAACGGCTTGTTCGCGTCGAAGCGCTCACTCGAACTGCTCGCCTCGATGTCTTCGAGCGACCGGTTGCGGGTTTCGATGCCAAGGAAGAACACCACGCAGGCGCCCGCGAGCAGCACGCTAGTCGTCATCGCGAACACGCCGAAGAAGCCGAAAGCCGGATACACGAGGCCGACCAGGATGGGTGCGCTCACCGAGCCGATACGGCCGAACGACGAGGAAGACCCGGTGCCGGTCGTGCGCACGGCCGTCGGGAAGACTTCCGGTGTATAGGCGTAGACGCCCGCGAACGCGCCATTCATGAAGAACGAAAGGCACACGCCCGCCACCATGATCTGCACGCCAGTATGCGAGAACGCAAGCGCGATCGCGGCGAGCCCGCCGAGCGTCATGTACGACGCCACGACGCCCTTACGGCCGATGCGTTCATTGAGCCACGCCGCCGAGAAATAGCCGGGAATCTGCGCCCCGTAGATAGCAATCGAATAGCCGAAGCTCTTCGTGAGCGTGAGGCCTTCCTTGACGAGCAGGCTCGGAATCCACGAGAAAAACGAGTAGTAGGCGAACGCCACGGAGAACCACATTAGCCAGCTCACCGCCGTCGTGCCCGCCAGCCGGCGCGAGAACAGCGTCAGCACGTTCTGCAGCGCGCGGCCGCTGCCCTGCGCCGCCGCAGGAATCGGGCCCACCGAGGCGATCGGCGCGAGCGCGACGCCCGCCTTCTCGTAGCGCGCTTCGATCGCGCTCACGATACTGTCGGCCTCGGCGGAACGCCCACGGCTTTCGAGCCAGCGCGGCGATTCCGGTAACGTCCTGCGCCACCAGAGCAGCATCACCACTGGCAGCGAGGTCAGCACCGCAAGGTAGCGCCAGCCGTCCTCGAAATTGCGCACCACGGTATAGCCGAGAATCGATGAACTTAGATATCCGAACGACATGAAGCCGACCAGCGCGCCGCAAAACATGCCCCGGTAGCGCCGCGGCACGAATTCGGCGAGAAATGGCGCGATCACCACCGTTTCCGCGCCCGAGCCGAAACCCGCGACCACGCGCAGCGCGAAAAACGTGGGCCAGTCGTGCGCGCTCGCGCTCGCCATGGAAGCCGCGCAATAGATGGCAAGCGCGCTCATCATGATGCGGCGGCGGCCGATCACGTCGGCCAGCACGCCCGAGAGAAATGCGCCGAAAAAGTAGCCGATATACGTGCTGCTCGCAACGAGTCCCGTCTCGGCGCTCGTCAGATGCCAGAGCTTGCTCACGACCGGCAGCAAAAACGCGAGCGACGACGAGTCGAGCCCGTCGAACATGTAGCCGAGGCCGCCGATCAGCAGCAGTTTGCGATGGAAGCCGGCAAGCGGCAGTCTTTCGAGGCGGGCGGCGACGGCGGACATGTTGGGTGGGTTCCGGTTGAGCGCGGCGCCTGTCTAGCGCCCGATCGCGTAGGCCTGCATCTGGCGAGGCGTGGCCGCGCCTCGCATGAGGCCGTTGCGGATGCCCACCGCGCACACGCGGCCCAGCCCCCAGGGCTCGGCCACGGTGAGGTCGTGGCCGCGCGCGCGCAGCTCGGCGAGCGTGGCCTCGGGAAAGCGCGACTCGGCGGACATCTTGCCAAGCTGCATCGAGCGCGGATAGAACGACCCGGGGAAATGCGCGGTCTGGAACGAAGGCGCGTCCACGGCTGCCTGCAGGTTCATGCCCGCGTGCACGTGCCGCAGGAAGAGCTGCATCGACCACTGATCCTGCTGATCGCCGCCCGGCGTGCCGAACGCCGCATAGGGCTTGCCCTCGCGCGTGACGAGCGTAGGCGAGAGCGTCGTGCGCGGGCGACGGCCCGGCCCGAGCGACGACGGCAGGCCCTCTTCCATCCAGAACATCTGTGCGCGCGTGGTGATGTTGAAGCCAAGACCCGGCACCGCGGGCGACGCCTGCAGCCAGCCGCCCGAAGGCGTGGCCGACACCATGTTGCCCCAGCGGTCGACCACGTCGAGATGAACGGTGTCACCACGCAATTCAGGCAGCGGCGCGAACGTCGGCTCGCCCTGCCCGAAGCCGCCCGGCTGCTGCCGGCCCGCGTTGGCGAGGATGCGCGCCGCGCGCGCTTCGCTGTCGCCGATCGCCCCTGGGCGGAATTCGAACGAAGCGTGGCGCGGATCGACGAGGCGCCGGCGCTCGTCGTTGTAGGCGTCGCTGAGCAGCGTTTGCATCGGCACGTCGGCAAAACGCGGGTCGCCGTAGAACACGTCGCGGTCGGCGAACGCAAGCTTCGACGTTTCGATCACCGTGTGCACGAAGTCCGGCCCGAACGGGTCCATTGCACCCAGATCGAAGCCCTTGAGCAGCGCCAGCTGCTGCAGGAACATCGGCCCCTGGCCCCACGGCCCCGTCTTGTGCACGCGCAGGCCCGCGTACTCGTATGAGAGCGCCTCCTCGTAGGTGGGCTCCCAGCGCGCGAGATCGTCCGAGTCGAGCAGGCCGCGATTGCGGCGGCCCGAGGTGTCGAGCACGTCCGTCGAGCGGAAATACCGGTCGATCGCATCGGCCACGAAGCCGCGGTAGAACGCCGTCCGCGCGAGCTCGCACTGCTCGGCGCGATCGCTGCGGGCGCTCGCCTCGCGAAGGAGGCGGCGGTAGGTGGCCGCAATCGCGGGGTTGGCGAACAGCTGGTTAGGCGCAGGCGCCTCCCCGTCGCGCAGCCACTGCTCGGCGGAAGTCGTCCACTCGCTGAGAAAGAAGTCCTTGATGGCGAGAATCGACGCGCACATGCGCGGCAGCACCGGATAACCGTGCTCTGCATAGCCGATCGCATAGCTCAGCACGTCTTCGAGCGGCAGTTGCCCGTAATCGCGCAGCATCATCATCCAGGCGCCGAACGCGCCGGGCACCACGGCCGGCAGCAGCCCGGTGCCGGGCACCACTTCGAGGCCGAGCCCGCGCATGCGCTCGATCGTCATGGTCGCGGGCGTCACCCCCTGGCCGCAGAGCACGCGCACGCGGTCTTCTCGCGCGCTATAGAACACGACCGGCAACTCGCCGCCGGGGCCGTTCAGGTGTGGCTCGACGATCTGCAGCACGAAGCCGGCTGCGGCGGCCGCGTCGAAGGCGTTGCCGCCTTTCTCGAGCACCGCCATGGCGGATGCGCTGGCCAGCCAGTGCGTCGACGCCACCATCCCGAAGGTCCCGATCAGCTCCGGGCGCGTTGTGAACGACATCTGCCACTCCCTCTGCAACAGGCCCGAAGCGAGATCGAACCATTCATGATTGGTACCAAAACTGTGTATCGTCAGCTTACAAAGCGGGATTATTGGCCGCACCCGGTGTTAACCCTTAAATTGGCCGCAGAATTCCCGAGTTTCCGCGTATTCGCCGAAACCGCCTTTTGCGCGCGAGTGCCTGGCTGCTAGAATTGAACCAATTCTTATTGGTTCACTCCGCATCATGGAAAGATCCGTGCTCGACGCCCTGCTCGCCTACATTGCGCAACACCAGTTGAAGGACGGCGACGCGCTGCCGCCTGAACGCAAGCTCGCCGAAGACCTGGGCGTGAGCCGCCGGGAGTTGCGCGCAGCGCTTGCCTCGCTGGAGGCTTCCGGGAGAATCTGGCGCGGCGTGGGTCGCGGCACGTATCTGGGCGCGCGGCCGCTCAAATTCGGGCCCACCTTGCGCGGCCTGCGCTCGCGCACGAGCCCCGCCGACATCGCGGAAATGCGCCTCATGTTCGAGCCGGCGCTTGCCGGACTTGCCGCGACCAAGGCGACGCCCGAGGATCTGAGCGAACTGGAGAAGTGCGCGAGAAGGAACGCGACGGCGAAAAACGATGAGGAGTGGCAACTATGGGACCAGCGCTTTCATCTGCTGATCGCTCAGGCCTCGCGCAATCCCGCGATCATCGCGCTGATGGAAGTCATCAACGGCATGCGGGTCAAGCCGACCCAGCGCGAAAAGACCACCGATCAGGCCACCCGCCGACATTTCGCGCAACAGCACCAGGCCATCGTCGACGCGATCCTGGCCCGCGACGGCGAAACCGCCGCGCGCTGCATGCGCGAGCATCTGATGAATGTTCAGTGGTATGGCGCGCCGCATTGATTGCGGTATTCACGCTCCCAACGGCGTTGGATGCTCGCCCAGGCGCCCGGCCCGCGTCTCGTCGATAGCGTCACGCGCGGAAACGACGCGCCCCGGCGCACGCGGGGCGAGCGTGCCACACGCGAGCCAATGCAGCGCGATCGGCCACAGGCTCGCCTCGAAACGACGGTGAAAAAAGGCGAAATGCCCGATACGCGCCACGCCGATATCCGCCGGCGCGATGCGCAGATGTACGACGCGGCTGCCAACGAAGTAGCGCAAAAGCCGCTCGATGGCGGGCACCGTGCCGAATTCGTCGTCAGTCAGGCTCACGGCCAGCAGCGGCGCGCGCAACGCTGCGAAACGCTGCACGAGCGCAGCGCATTCCGCGCTCGTGCGAGCGATCGGGGGATGCCGATAGGTGTCCTCGAATTTGCGCGCGCCGCGGCTCCACGAAAGCGCAACACCGCGCGGCGTGTCCTCCATCCATCCGAGCCGCCGCGCGGGAAAATACCCGCACAGCGCGCTGAGCAGCGGCATCACGACGTGCCACTTCCACAGCATGACGAGCTTGCGCGGCGAAGCGTAGTCGCGCCAGTGCGCGTATTGCGCGCCCACCGTGAATACACGCCGGATACCATCATTCGAAGCCGCAAGCCCCACGACGAAGCCGCCAATGCTATGTGCGACGACGTCGACGGGCTGCCCGGGAAACGCCGCGCCCGCATGGCGCAGCACCGCCTCGAAATCCTGCTCGCCCCAGTCGACCCAGCTTGCCGAAAGTCTCGCAAGACTGGCCGGGCGCGACTCGCCGATGCCTCGGTAGTCGTAGACGATCGCGTCGTAGCCGTGCCGATGCAGCCAGGCGGCAAAGCGGAAGTAGTAACGGCAGCGCACCGAAGTCGCCGCATTGACGATGACGACGGGGCGCGGCGCACCCGCTAGCATGCGCGTGCCATGGCGCCAGACGAAACCGTGAATCGGGTATCCGTCGGTGGCTACCGCCGTGAACGGCTGCGGTTCGCAAACGGCGCCCTGCTGCGTATCTGCCTGGCTCATGTGAGATTCCCCCGCGCGCGCAAATCATGATTCGCCATTTCACTTGACTGCGCAGGCGCGCTCAATCAATCTTCCTGCATTCTTCGCATGAGGAGCACGCATGGCAGTCCCGCTAGTCCGGCTCGTCTCGCTCGACCTGATACGCGGCTTCGTCGCGGTCGGGCGGCGCATGAGCATCACGCTCGCGGCCCAGGATCTTTGCCTCACGCAATCGGCCGTGAGCCGCCAGATCGCCGCACTCGAAGAGACGCTGGGCCTGAGCCTCTTCAATCGCGGCTATCGCTCGATCGCCTTCACGCCCGAGGGCGAGCGTCTGTTCCGCACCGCCGACAGCGCGATCCAGCAACTGCAGGAAACATTCGAGGCACTCGCGCTCGGCGCCGCGCGCCAGCCCGTGACGATCACGGCGAGCATCGGCGTGGCGGCGCTCTGGCTGTTGCCGCGCCTCGGCGCGCTGCAGCAGCGCCATCCCGATATCGACCTGCGCGTAGCGGCCACCGACAAGGTGCTCGACCTGCGCGCCGAAGGCATCGATCTCGCCATCCGCTACGCTAGCGCGCGCAGCGCGGCGCCCGCTTCGATACGCCTCTTCGACGAGGAAATCGTGCCCGTCGCGCACCCTTCCTTGCGCGTCGCGAAGCTGGACGCCGCAACGCTCGCGCGCCACGCCCTGATCGAGTTCGACGGGCCGCGGCGGCCGCTGCTGCGCTGGGCGGACCATCTCGGCGCACTCGGTCTCGCCGACGCGCGGCCTCGCGGCGTGCTGCGCTTCAATCAATACGACCAGGTCGTGCAAGCCGCGCTCGCGGGCCGCGGCCTGGCGCTCGGCCGCCGCGCGCTCGTTGAACCGATGCTCGCCGACGGGCGGCTCGCCATCATCGGCAAACATGGCCTGGGCCGCGCTTCCGGCTACGCCTATTTTCTCGATCAAGCCGAAGACACTCCGCGCGCCGACGTGCGCGCGGTAATCGATTGGATCTGCGAAGAAAGCCGCGTCGCGGTTCGCGGCGAAGCTGGCATGTCGTCCCCGGTCTGACGTGTCATCGCGAGCGTTCGCATGAGCATGGCGCATGCGAATTTCACCCATTACTCGCTTGAACACGCGCTGCGCGAGAGCTTTAATGGCCTCGCGGCGAAAGCGCTCACGCGCCTTCTGCCCGCCCCCTTCACGACACACGCGGCGCATGCGCCAGGGAGCGAACATGAGCGAACCCGTCCGAACCCGCCAGGCGCAATGGCAAACACGCTGGCTACCCGTGATAGCGGGCGGCATCGTCATGGGCGCGGCGCTCGGCGTGCGCAACGTGCAGGGCCTTTTCCTGATTCCCGTCACGCTCGATCGCGGCTGGTCGCGCGAGGCGTTCGGCCTTGCGCTGGCGCTGCAAAACCTTCTGTGGGGCGTGGCGCAACCGCTCACCGGCATGATCGCCGACCGCTTCGGCTCCGCGCGCGTGATCCTGGCGGGCACCGCGCTCTATGCGCTCGGTTTGCTCGTGATGGCGCATGCCGCGACGACGGGGCTCTACACCCTGGGGGTCGGCCTCCTCGTCGGCATTGCGTTGTCGGGCACCGCGTTCGGCGCGGTCTACGGTGCGCTTTCACGGCTCTATGCGCCCGAGCGGCGCGGTTGGGCGCTCGGCGTTGCGGGAACGATCGGCGGCCTCGGGCAGTTCTGCATGGTGCCGCTCGCGCAGGGCATGATCGGCCGCTTCGGCTGGGTCGCGGCAATCGTCGTGCTCGCGGCCATCGTGGCCGCCACCGCGCCGTTCGCCCGATGGTTGCGCGATACGCCCGCGCCGCGCATGCATGGCGTCCTTCACGCAGGCGACGACCAATCTCTGCGCGCCGCCATCAAGGAAGCGCTCTCGCACCGCGGCTTCTGGCTGCTCAATATCGGCTTTTTCGCCTGCGGATTCCAGCTCGCCTTCATCACCGCGCATCTGCCCGCATGGCTGCTCGATCGCGGCCTCGGCGCACGCGAGGCCGGCATCGCGCTCGCGACCATCGCGCTCGCCAACACGCTCGGCACGTTCCTTTGCGGCTATGCAGGCGGCTTTCTGCGCCGCAAGTATCTGCTCTGCGCGATCTATTTCGTACGCACGGGCGCAATGGCGCTTTTCATCGCGCTGCCGCTCACGCACGCGAGTCTCTATCTGTTCTCGTTCGTCATGGGGCTCATCTGGCTTGGCACGGTGCCGCTCACCAACGGCGTCGTTTCGCAGGTGTTCGGCGTGCGCTATATCACGACGCTGTTCGGCTTCGTGTTCTTCGGGCACCAGCTCGGCAGCTTCTTCGGCGTATGGCTTGGCGGCGTGGTGTTCGACGCCACGCATTCGTACGATCTGCTGTGGTACGGCTCGATTGCGCTCGGCGTGATTGCCGGCGTTCTGCATCTGCCGATCGACGATCAACGCGTGGCGCGCCCCGGCGACGCAGCATGGCAGGCCGCATGAGCCACCAGGCGCAATCGCATCGCACAATGAGAGTCGCCTCAATGACGGCGGTGATGCTCGGCGTCTTCGCGATTGCGGCGTGGACGTTCGAGGCCTGGTTGCGGCCGTCCACGCTGCTCGCGTTGCTCACCAGCTTTTCTTTCTGCGGGTGACACCTTCGTGGGCCTGCGGGCCCGCCCAGACGTTCGCGATGTAGCCTTGCGCGCCAACGAATGGCGCAGTCACTTCATGGTATCGGCCGCGGCCTTGCATGCCATCGCATCCTGATCGCCCGTGACGCCGCTACAACCGATCGCGCCCACCACCTTGCCGCTCTCAAGGAGCGGGAAGCCTCCGGGCAAAGCGACGAGCTCTTTGTCTAGCGTCGCCACGTAAGCCTGGCCGCTCTCGAACTAGTTGTAAAACACGCGCGTCTCGCGGCGAAACCGCGCTGCAGTGCGCGCCTTGTTCCGGGAGACCTCGACGGACGCATATTGCGCACCATCCATACGCTCGAAGGCAACGTGATCGCCGTGTGGATCGACCAGGGCGTTATTCATCTTCCAGTCATGCTTGCGCGCCTCGGCTTCCGCAAGAGCGAGCAGGTGTTTCGCGACCTCGAGACCGACAGGCGATCCGCAAGGAATGTCGTAAGGCATGCGCTCGGGCACGCCGCCCGCGGCAGGCGCCGATGCGGACGCCATGGGAGGGGAAACTGTCTGGGCCGACACGCTAGTCAAGGCGGCGGCAATGACAAGGCAGGCCATGCCTGCGATCTGAACAGGATGATGCATTGCACCTCCTTCATCGGCTGGCCCAAGTCGCGACGCGCGCCGGCCCCTCGTCAAGCAACAGACTCGCATGATGCCACGCCTGCAAGGTCCGTGTATCGTCAACGATGTACTTTTCTGAAGCTTTCGATCCTGCTTGATTTCTTTCGGGATCCTGATAAAAAGGAATGCTCAGTGCGCCTCATGTTATCGCCCCCGACGCGCCCGAACTTCAGCCCTCTTTCCCGTCGGCGCGCGGCGCCATGAGCCAGCCGGCGTAACGACAGCAATACGCCGCGAAAGCGACGGCCCAGCAGCCGCCGGACGCATCGATCCAGAAGGTGACCCACTGCGGGACGAACCACGGCCCGAGCACACGAATGAGCGCGGCGAGCACGAGCAGCCCATAGCAGGCAATCTCGATGCCGCCCGCCACCAACTTGCGCCCCGTATGGCCGCGCGCGGTGCGCGTGATCATCGCCATGATCGCGCAGCCGATCGCGCCCACCGTGAAAGCGTGGATCGCCAGCGTATGTGCGACGAGACCCAGCGCGGACAGCGCCAGCAGCACGAAGCCCACGGGTATCCACGCATAGGCGACATGCAGGATGGTGAGGATCGGCCGGTTGCCGACCCGCCACGGCTGCCAGCCCAGGAGGCGCGCGCCTTGCGCACACGCCGCCGCGCATGCGGCGGCCGCGACCAGCACGCCAGGGCCGAGCGTGGCGTCGAGCACGAACGCCAGTGCGCCAAGCGGCAACACCGCGCGCTCGACCGCGTCCCAGCGCCGAAATGCGTAGCCGGGCACGGCGTTCGCCGTGAACGACGGAATGACGCGACCGCCAATGATCGTGATGAACAACACGAGCATGCCCACGGCGAGATAGGCGCTGTGCAGCGCCCAGTCGGCGCGCGCGTTCAGCATCGAAAGATGGAACGCGACATTCAGGGCGGCCAGCAAGCCGAGTGCAATGGGCAAGAAGATGTTATGGCGATTGCTCGCGTGGACGAGCACGCGCAGCAAAACGAGCGCGCACACCGGCAGGAACAGGCTGTCGACCACGGCCGCAACTGCAGGCGGCCCGTAAGCTACGGCGAGGCGCCCCGCGAGCCAAAGCAACCACAACGCCGTGAGGGACTTGCCCTGCGCGGGCGTGATCGAAGTCCATGCACGCACGGCGGTCAGCAGGAAACCCGCGACGATCGCCGCGCCGAAGCCGAAGATCATCTCGTGAACGTGCCAGAACATGCCGGGCAGATACGAACTGAGGCCCGGCAACGGATGGCCGGACCAGGCGGCCAGCCAGACGAGCAGCGCAGCGCCGCCAAAGAGTGCACCACCCAGGTAGAACGGCCGGAAGCCGAGCGCCCACAGCGCGAAACCGCCCCGGGACCTCGGAGTGGGCTCTTCGATTCGATAGACGTTCATGGCGGCTCCCACGAATATATTCATTTCTTATGCATCTTATATGGACCGGCACAGGAATGCTGCTGCGGCATTTCGTCCGACACAAAAGCGGTGGAGAACCGGCAAGCAAGCCCTCGAAAAAACGGCGTGATCCGCCGGTTACGCACTCGAAAGATGGAAAGCTCGATGTAAAGGTGCGCGGACTCCGCTATTCCGAATTGCGGCGCACAACTTCGAACTAGCGGAACCCGGTGACAGGAATCGCTCCGATGATCGAGTTAATCGCCCGCGCATCCAGGCCTCTCATTCGCAGTGCTTAGCACTTTCCGTCCGCCTTGCCCACGGCTTGAGAGCACCACTCTTGCACATTCGTATGCCCTCGCAAGGACTCGTAAGGCACCGGTCAAAGGCCCGCTTGATTCCTGCTTCATCGAAGCCGCGCAGACGCGAAGATTGCGTCGCCGCTCGCCGATAGCCCCCCTTCGGCGTAACGCGGGGCGCGCTTCCCCCCTGTTGGCGCGCCCCCCTTTTTGAATCACTCTGCCAAGGAGGCACGCCATGACCAGCCCTATCGGCTCCAGCAGTGTTGCGCACACGTCTTCCTTGACGTCGCTGAACGACAGCCGCAACAACAAGAACTCCGGCACAGGAAGCTCGGTCGGCAACTCCACCCCGCAGCCGGAAACCGTGCATCCGACAACGCCGGTGGGTCCGCTCGGCCACAACATCAATACCACCGCATGACGACTTCGCCGTGCCAAGGGGTCCCGCGGTCGCGCAAACCGATGCGCATGCCCTCGCACGTCGTGCGCGCGGCGTGCGTCATTGCACTCGCCTGCGTTGCCTTGCCGCTCGAAGGCTGCGCGGCGGTGGCCTTTCCATGCCGGATCGCCTCGGCGACGCTGAAAATCGTGCCGGTGGTCGGTCATCCCGCCGCCGTGCCATTCGACGCGTGCGCGGCTGCGGTCGACTGACCGAGATTCACGCGATGAAACGGGCTTCGTTGATGGCCTACGTGCTCTGCGCGGCGTGTACGGGCGCACCGCTCTCGCCCGCACGTGCGCACACGTATTTCGAAGGACGCGTGCAACCGTTCGCCGACCCAAAAGCGGACGAGCCTGCGATCACTTCGCCTGCGAGCAATGGGCCCGCGCGCACCGCACCTGTGAACACCGCGCAAGCGGCAACGAAACGGCGCACACCGTCGCTCGCATCGGTCACGCGCGCGCGCATCGCCGCGCAGGACGACACGCCCTTTGCGTTTCGCGGCATTCCGCTGGGCATCGCGTTGAGCGCGCTACGCGAAACGAACATGGTGCGCGCGACGCCGCACGAGAGCGAACTGCTCTGCGAAACCGACGCCGCGGGCGAAGACATCGGCATGACGATCAAGAGCTATGCGAGCCTCACGGTCGCTTGCCGTTGGGCGCACCACACCGCGCAAGGCTGGACGCCCTCGCGTGCCGTCGTGGACGGCGTGCCGGCAGCCGACCATGTCCTGCGCTTCGCGCACGCGTCTCCCGGCGACCCGCTGCGTCTCTATGAAATGTCCTTCGCCGTCGACCGCATGACCGCCTTCGATCTGCGCGATCTGCTGGCTTCCCGCTACGGCGCGCCGCGCGTGCTGGGCGCGCCTTCGCTACCGCTGCTCGTGTGGGAGAACGCGTCGAGCACGATCACGATCTGCCTGCTGCCCGACAGCGATCGCGCCACGCTCACCTACCTGCTCAAGCCCGCGAGTCTGCGCACGAGGGGCATTGAAAAGACGATGAAAATCAGCCAGTTCGACGAAGGCTGAACGCAGCGCGCGCCAACCTCAGCAAGCCCCCAACGAATCCGATCAATCACTCTCGCATCAGCTTCTCCGCCATGCCATACATTCAATCGGAGTCCCTGGTTTATAGCGTTCGCCGCCTGGCTCATTCAAAGGTGTTGCCGGGCATGCTGGCATGTGCATCGCTCGCCGCCACGCTCGCAGGCTGCGCCGCGCCGGAGTCGATCGTCAACACCCCAATGATGCCGCCGCTCGCCGAGCCTCCGCTGAACGTCAACACGAGCGGCTCGATCTATCAGCCGGGCACGGCCATCGCGCTCTACGAAACACCGCGCGCGCAGCGCATCGGCGACGTGCTCACGATCCGGCTCGCAGAAAACTACAGCGGCACGGACAACACGAGCGCCGCAGCCAAGCGTGACAGCGCGATCACGGCCACCGCCGCCGACCAGTCGACCGGCGCGGCGGCACGTCTCGCACGGCTCTTCAATGTCGGCTCCGCTTCGACTACGTTCGACGGCAACGGCAGCCATTCGCTCACGAGCGACATGACCGGCACGCTGGCCGTCACGGTCATCAGCAAGACGCCTACCGGCAATCTCGTGGTCTCCGGAGAAAAGATCATTGCGATGAGCGGCGAGCATCAGCGCCTGCGTCTTTCGGGCATCGTCAATCCAAACGACGTGGAAGCAGACAATTACGTGGATTCGAGCAAGATCGCCAATGCGCGCATCGAGCAGTTGGGCCACGGCATGCTCAACGATGCCACCACGGTCGGCTGGCTGCAGCGCATGTTCCTGAGCGTGCTGACGTTCTAACCCTGTCCCTTGTGCTTGATGCACGCACGGCGCGCCTCGATGGCGCGCCGCTTTTTTTTATCGACGCACACGCGAATGCGATCAGTCTTCATCGTCGCCGGGCAATGCGCCCGCATACTCGCTGAAGCGCTCCGCGAAGCCCGCTTCGCCGTCCGGCACGAATACGTAACCGTGTCCCCATACCGTCTGCAGATAGCGCGGCTCGGACGGATCGGTTTCGATCAGCCGGCGCAAGCGCCAGATCGCAACGTCGAGGCTGCGGTTGCGATAACGCCCCGCCTCGCCGTACACGTTTTCGATGATGCGCTCGCGCGAAAGAATCGTCATTGCGTGATTGACGAACAGCTTCAGGAACGCGAATTCGCTCGAACGCAGTGAAATGCGCTCTTCGTCGCGCCAGAGTTCGCGTGAACGGAAATCAAGCTCGAACGGTCCGAAGCGAAACGACGCGCGGCTTTCCGGCGCGCCCGTGAGGCTCGCAATGCTGCGCCGGCGCATGACCGAGCGAATGCGCGCCGCGAGTTCGCCCGGATCGAATGGCTTGCCCACGTAATCGTCGGCGCCGAATTCCAGACCCAGCACCCGGTCGATCACTTCGTTACGCGCGGTAAGCAAAATGACCGGCAGATCGTCGCCGCTTTCACGCAGTGCGCGCAGCGCGCTGATGCCGTCCACCTCCGGCATCATGATGTCGAGCACGATCACCTGTGGCCGCTCGGAGCGCAGCCGCAACTGCATGGCGCGTGCAGACGGCAGCGTCGTGACGGAAAAGCCGCGCATCTGCAGGTACTCGGAGGTAACGTCGCGAACGACCGGATCGTCGTCGACGAGAAAGATATTATTTGCCATGCACAAATCGTAAGGGACGAAAACGGACCGGCATAGGCCCCTCGCCTTTCCATTCCTTTCCTGAGCCACCGCGACGCGAAAGATTACTGCCCGCTCGCAGCGGACTCGAACGAGCCGCCCAGTTGCGTCTGGTCGACCACCATGTTTTCCACCAGCCCTTTGAGCTTCACCGCCGCGCTCGAATAGCGGTCGGTGCCGAGCCCGCGCACTTCATAGCGCGCGGTCACGGCGATATGGTTGTGCGTGAAGATGGCCAGATTGATCGTCGAGAGATAGGCGCGGCTATCGTCGCCGAACGGCGGCCTGCCGAATTCGATCGAGGCGTTATAGACGAGACGCCCCGCGCAATTGACCGGTTCGGTGCCGGGACTGTAGACGTCCGAGCTCACGCCGCGCTGCGCGAGCACGAGCTGCAGCGAAGGCACGAAATCCGCGGCCGTGACCATTGGATTGTTCTCGATGCAGATCGAAGTGAGATTCACCGGCCGGCCCGTCACGAATCTCGGCGACGAGTAATTCGATGCCACCGCGTAACCCGCCTGAATCACGGAGCCAGTCGCATCGGCGGCCGTAATCAACGTCCATGCGCAGCCGTTGAGCGCGAGCGCCGCGCCGAGCGCCGCGCCGAGTTTCGCCGTTCGCGCACGGCTGACGAGTGAAACGAATTCGTGTGGCATGGAGGCGGATTCCCGGCGCATTGATGAGCTGCGCGAAACACGACATGTGCCCGGCAGATTTCGTCTTGCATGATCGGTGAGGAGTCGTGCACGCGATAGCCGGGACATCGGCCAATGTTGAACGCCGCTTCCCACTTCTTTGCAACTCTCTCTCCCAGTAAGCGTTGAACGGCGACGTGGGGCGCTTTGCGTGAGTTCGGCTCGCCGGGCGCGGCGTGATGCTTACCACGCAGAAGCGCGATGCAATATTTCGTAAGCGGCACTGCATTTTGCCCGTTCAGCGCGACATTGCCTGTTAAACGCTGCGCTATCTTTCTCATCGCGGTGCCATGCGCCGTGGCGACGCCGGACGAGCCGCCCGTCGTCTCCCGCCATTTCAACAACATCATGCCTGCCATGAACCGAGAACAGACAACACGCTGCGCCCAACATTTCAATCGTGGCCTGAGCGCTGCTGCGATCGCGCTCTGCGCGGCGCTCGCCGGCTCGCCGCTCGCGCACGCCGCGAGCTTCCGCTGTCCGCACGACGCGTCCGCCTCCGAGCGGCTCGTGTGCAACGACCCCACGCTCTCCGCGCTCGACGATCAATTGGCCGCGCTCTATCACAAGGCATTCGACGCGACGACCGACAGCGCCGCGCTCGAAGCCGACCGTGTGAGCCAATGGCAATGGCGCCAGCACAACTGCAAGGACAAGGCATGCGTGACGGACTGGTACGATCGCCGCATCGCCGAGCTCGAGGCGGATCTCAAGCACGGCAAGCAGGCCTCCGCTCAACGCGTTAAAGAGGGGGTCGTGGACCAGCAACTGGCGCCTTCCGCACAAGACGCCGTGCTCGAAATGAAGGGCATCGCAGCGGTGCCGAAGAGCCCGGATTCGGCACCCGCCTCTTCCGCGGAAGGCGCGAAGGGCGTGGCGAAAACAGGCGCGAAACTCGCGTCCGCCGAAGCGAATGCGCCACTGCATCTGAAGAAGATGCCAAGCGGCGTCGCTGCCGACGCCCGCCAGAAGCGCCTCGCCGAAGTGCACGCGCATCGCGTTCCGGGTGAGGACGCTGCGCTTTCCACGCAAGCCGACGCCTCGGCGATGGCAGCGAAGATGGCCGGCGCAAATAGCGCATTTGCGAAAGCCGCTGGCATGGCATCCATCGACGCGCCGCTCGCACAGCCCGCGAGCAGCGCGGGCAATAGCGCGGCGGAATTGACGTCGGCGCAGGCGCTCACGCATCAGGCCGCGCAAGCGAACGCACAAGCGGACGGACAAGCGAAGGCACAAACGCAGCCACAACCCGGCGCAAACGCGGCCACCTGCGCCGACGTTGCCTCGGCGGAACCCGCTCGCGCCGCGGACTCGCCCGGTCAGCAAGGCGCCGTCGCGCTGAAATAAGCACGCATGTAAGCTCAGGCAAGAAATCGGAGAGCTCGCGCTGTTCTGCCAGCGGTCGACATCAAATAAAATATGACGATGAGTCCACACGTTCTCATCGTCGACGACGATCCGGTCGTGCGCGATCTTCTCTCCCGCTTCCTGCGGGCCAACGGCTTCGAAGCCTCGGTCCTGCACGATGGCACGCATCTCGGTCAGCGTCTCGAACGCGAGCGGCCTGCTGTCGTCGTGCTGGACGTCATGATGCCCGGCACCGACGGCCTGCGCGCCCTCGCCGCCCTGCGTGCGAAAGGCGACGACATTCCGGTGATCTTCGCGTCCGCACGCGGCGCGGTCGCCGACCGCATCGCGGGCCTCACGCTCGGTGCGGACGACTATGTCGCCAAGCCGTTCGATCCGCAGGAATTGCTGTTGCGTATTCAAACTGTACTGCGCCGTCATGGCGCGGTGCCGCCGAGCGCGCCCGAAGCGCGCGAAC
>NZ_DATJWR010000344.1:0-3464 GCF_035501035.1 Paraburkholderia sp. | reverse complement strand
AAGACGGTCGATTGGCTGACGCCACGTTGCGCCATGATCTGACGCAGCGACGGCAGCCTTGAGCCGATTGGAATATGGCCCGACCGGATGTCATCAGCCAACTGTGTGGCAAGTACCTCGTACCGCTTCATCGTCCATTTCTCGTTGAACAGGCGCGCCGCATCTTGCTTCACCACGGCCCCTCACGATATTAGCGCGCTTTGCTTTTAAGCTCGGCGAGGTGCTCGCGACAGAATCCGCTCGATGCCTCTACCGTCGGCAATCCCCCACATTGCTGACCTAAAACCCGGTCCCCTCCAATACCGGCTCAGGCCGACGGGCCCGCGTTCCACATCGGACGGGTTTCGGAGTGAACCAGCCGTTCGAGTGACGGTTCCACGGTTCCGTGCGATAAGCGAGCAGCATCAATTGCCCGACTGTACGCGCTCAAAAACTGACTGTAGGTCGTACGTTGAAACCTTCGCGTTGCGCCAACTTCCGCTTTGCGATAATTTGCGCGAAAGTGGGAGTTCCATCAATGAAATACCATACCTTCCATGCCTACATCGGCATCACCGTAAGCGGCAGCTTTAGCACACCGAAGGGAGAATCGCGCAACTGATGGTCGTGCGTAGGGGCACCGCCGAGGAGCGCCGGGTGTGTCAGCCGTCCTGTGCCCTGGCCTCTTGATGCCGCGCATAGTTGAATGGCAAGAGGTCCGTCACGTCGGCGTCCGGTGGACGCTGCGGCAGCTCCTTGAGTACGTGCAACAGGTAGTCGTACGGTTCGACACCGCAGGCACGGCACGTCAGCATGAGACTGTAAATCGTGGCGCTCGCTTTTGCGCCGTCGACCGTGTCGCTGAACAGCCACGACTTTCTCGAAGTGGCGAACGGCCTGATGTCCCGCTCGCAGATATTGTTGTCTATTGCGGCTCGCCCGTCAGTGACGTAGCGGCTCAGATATTCCCACTGGTTACGCGTATAGGCGATTGCCTTACCGAGCAGGCTCTGGGGCGTCACCTTCGGCGCCAGTTCGTCAAGCCACGCTTTGAAGGCATCGAGCACCGCCACGCTGTGTTTCTGCCGCAGATCGTATGTGTAGTCGGCACGTGTCTGGCCGGCAGGCAGATCGCCTTTGGCCAGCGCCTCGACACGGTACAGGGCCTGGAAGTATTCAAGCGCCTTTGCCACACGAGCGTTCGGCGGCTTCGGCTTTGCGCCATCCCCTTTCTTCTGCGCTGCCTTGTCCGCCTTGACGAACAGCCTGCGCGCGTGCGCCATGCAGCCGAAGTGCGTTGCCTTTTTCAGCGTGCGCCACGCACTGTATCCGTCGCTTACCAGCATGCCGCTGTAGTCGCCGAGGAATTTCTTCGGATGCTCCTGGCCTCGCCCCGGCTGGTACTCGAACAGCACCACAGGTTCGGGGCAGTCTTCGGCGCTGCGGTAGACCCACGCATAGCTTTTACTCTGGGCTGATCTGCCGGGCTCCTTGAGCACCTGAAGCGTGGTCTCGTCGCCGTGGATCAGCGGCTGCGACAGCAATGTCCTGTACAGCGCGTCGTACAGGCGGGTGTAGTGCAATTCGCTGGGGCGGATGACCCAGTGTGCCAGCGTGCCCCGGCTCACCGGAATCTGCCAGCGGGCCATGGCGGCCTGCATCCGGTACAACGGCATGCCGTCGACGTATTTCGCGGTCGCGACCGTCGCGATCACCGACGCATCCGCATGGCTGCCCGGAAGTGGCTGTACCGGCATCGGTGCGAGCACGACCGGCGTGTGTTCGGCGTGACGCTCGCAGTGCCGGCACGCGTACTTTGCACGCACGTTCTGGTGAACCGTCCATTTGACCTCGACATGCAGCTGTTCGCTGATGTCCTCGCCGATGCGATGCATAGGATTGCCACAACACGGGCAGCCTCGCTGGTCTTCCGGCAGATCGTACCCGATGCGTTCGCGCTTCAGGTACGCCGGCAACGGCTTGCGTCCCACCTTGCGCCGCTCAGGCTTGCCGGCTGGTGGCAAGCCGGTGTCAGGCAGCGCCGGCTGGATACCTTCGTCTTCCTCGTCGCATGGTTCGCTCCGGGCGATCTGCTCGGCTTCGTCGAACACGCGATCCTTGCGTTTTTCGCTTTTCGGCGCGTAACGCTCGGCCTGCAGCAGCCGGAGCTGTTCCTCGAGCTGCCCGACGCGCTGGTTCAGTTCGTCGATGTGTTTCGCGTCGCCGGCTACCCGAGCTTCGAGGGCGTGGATATAGCCCTGGACAGCCCGGGGTACGCGCTTGAGGTCAGGTGCATTCTTCATGCGCTCCAGGATAGCGAAGCGCGGTGCGCCGTGGGTTTACGTCAATTTGTAAAAGGCGCCCGGCCGTTGTTTTACGTGCAACGTACCGGGCTAGCTGGCGTGCTCGTAATAGCGTGCAGGATGACGGCGAAGCGCGTCGATGTCGATGCCATCGAGCAGCCAGTGGAGCTGCTGCGTCGTCAGCTCGATCACTTCCTGATCGCGTCGCGGCCACACGAAACGGTCCTGCTCGAGCCGGCGCAGCAACAGCCAGAAGCCGGTGCGTTCGTACAGCAGGAGCTTGATCCTGTTGCATTTACGGTTGCGAAACGCGTACACGGCGCGCGCGAGCGGATCCAGTCGCATCGAATTCTCAACCAGAGCGGCAAGGGTATTGATGCCGCATCGGAAGTCGACCGGCTCGCGATGCAGATAGACCCGCAGGTCCTCAGCGAAGCGCAGCATCACCGGCTCCTCAATGCGTCGATCATCGCTGTGAGCAGCGCCGTGTCCTGTTGCATACATTCAAGTTCAAGACTCACCCCGTTGGGCAACTGCGCCATCAGGCGTGACGGCAACGGCGGGCGTTGCGATGGGCGCATCGGTTCACGCCGTGCAGCAGCCGGCTGGGCGTCGGGCAGGGACGGCATGTGAGGCAAGTGCACAGGTTCGGCATCAACCACTTCCAGAACAGGAACAAATGCCGGCGCACTGGCTGGTGTCGGCTGCCGCTCAGTTCGGGAGCGTGTCTTTTTACGCTCGAGGCCAATCCACTTGCGAAGCTGGTTGGCGTTCACGCCAGCCTTCAGTGCCAGCCCGGCAACGGAGGCTCCCGGCTTCTGGCACGCTTCGATCAGCTTGCGCTTGCCATCACGGTCGTACCGGTTTTTGCCGTCGGCCGATTTACCGATCACCCGCAATGGCAGGAAGTCAAAGTCAGTTTGTAGGTCAGTCATAAGCTGCGTCCGCAATGTGGTGGCTGCGGACGCAATCTTGTTCCTTCTAATACACCGGTTCCAGATGAGTCGGAACTACCGCTTACGCATCACCCCAGAGTCGGGGGCGCTCTTGCAAGGGTCGCAGAAGCGCCAAGACCCCGCTTTTGAGGGCGGGGTCTTGTCTGGGTAAGGAGCCTGACGATTACCTACTTTCACACGGGCAATCCGCACTATCATCGGCGTGGAGTCGTTTCACGGTCCTGTT
>NZ_DATJWR010000343.1:0-24567 GCF_035501035.1 Paraburkholderia sp. | reverse complement strand
GTCTACGGCGCGATGCCCGAGGACGGCATCCTGTGCCTCGACAACGGCATGTACAAGATCTGGTTCGCGCGCTACTACCGCGCGCGCGAGCCCAATTCGATCCTGCTCGACAACGCGCTCGCCTCGATGGGCGCGGGTCTGCCTTCGGCCATCGCCACGAAGATCGTGCATCCGCAACGCAAGGTTGTGGCCGTGTGTGGCGACGGCGGCTTCATGATGAACTCGCAGGAGCTCGAGACGGCGGTGCGCCTGAAGCTCGACCTCGTCGTGCTGCTCCTGCGCGACGACGCGTTCGGCATGATCCGCTGGAAGCAGGAAAACATGAACTTCCCGGACTACGGGATGACGCTGCAGAACCCCGATTTCGTCGATTACGCGCAGAGCTACGGTGCGCACGGGCACCGCGTGGGCGCAGCGGACGACTTCAGGCCGCTCATCGAACAGTGCCTCGCGCAGCCGGGCGTGCACGTGATCGACGTGCCGATCGACTATTCGGACAACGAGCGCGTGCTCAATCGCGAGATCAAGCGTCTGAGCGCGCAGCTTTGAGACGTGGGGCCGGGCGCGCGCCTTGCGTCGCGGCCTTTCGCTGGTCCTGATCCGGCCTTCAGGCGCGAGCCTTTCGGCTTGCGCCGCGCTTCTTTTCGGAGAACCCGCCATGCTCAAACCGACCTATCCGTACTATCTGGCCAATGTGGCGGTCGCCGCCAACACCGATCTCGAAGTCACCGACAAGTACAGCGGCGAAGTCGCCACACGTGTCGCGCTCGCCGACGCGAAAGCCATCGACGCGGCCATCGCCGCCGCCGAGGCCGCCATGCCGGCCATGCGCGCGTTCCCGCCGTTCAGGCGCCAGGCCGTGATCGATCACTGCGTGGCGCGCTTTCGCGAACGCTTCGACGAACTGGCGATGGCGCTGTGCATCGAGGCGGGCAAGCCGATCAACGACTCGCGCGGCGAGGTCACGCGCCTGATCGACACGTTCCGTGTGGCCGCCGAGGAGAGCGTGCGCATCAACGGCGAGATCGTGAATCTCGAGATTTCGCCGCGCGCGAAGGGCTATCACGGCTATGTGAAACGCGTGCCGATCGGGCCGTGCTCGTTTATCTCGCCGTTCAACTTCCCGCTCAATCTGGCCGCGCACAAGGTGGCACCCGCGCTCGCGGCTGGCGTGCCGTTCGTGCTCAAGCCCGCGAGCCGCACGCCGGTGGGTGCGCTCATCATCGGCGAGGTGCTGGCGGAGACAGACTTGCCCAAGGGCGCGTTCTCGATCCTGCCCGCGCATCGCGACGGCGCCGATCTCTTCACCACCGACGAGCGCTTCAAGCTGCTCTCGTTCACGGGCTCGCCCGCGGTGGGCTGGGACCTCAAGAAGAAAGCGGGCAAGAAAAAGGTGGTGCTGGAGCTGGGCGGCAACGCGGCGGCCGTCGTCGACGGCGATCAGGGCGGCAAGCTCGATTACGTGGTGGACCGGCTCGCCTTCGGCGCGTATTACCAGTCGGGGCAGAGCTGTATCGGCGTGCAGCGCATTCTCGTGCACGCGTCGATCTACGACGCGCTGCGCGACAAGCTGATCGCCAAGGTCAAGACGCTCAGGATGGGAGACCCGAAGGACGACAAGACCTTTGTCGGGCCGATGATCTCCGAATCGGAGTCGAAGCGCCTCGCGGGCTGGATGGAGAGCGCGGTGCTCGCGGGCGCGAAGATCCTGGCGGGAGGAAAGGTGCACGGCGCGATGTTCGAGGCCACGCTGCTCGAAGACGTGGGCCGCGATACCGATCTCTACCGCCGCGAGGCGTTCGGGCCGGTGGCGATACTCGAGCGTTTCGACGACTTTGGCCGTGCGCTCGAGATCGTCAACGACAGCGATTTCGGCCTGCAGGCCGGAGTGTTCACCGATTCGCTCGCGCACGCGCACGAGGCGTGGGACACGCTCGACGTGGGCGGCGTGGTGATCAACGATATTCCGTCATTTCGCGTGGATAACATGCCGTACGGTGGCGTGAAGGATTCGGGACTCGGGCGCGAAGGCGTGCGCTACGCGATCGAGGACATGACGGAGCTGCGGCTGATGGTGGTGCGCGAGACGTGGTGAGCAAGGCGGGACGATGAAAACGGGGCGCGATGCCTCTTCGCGCGGCGCATGCAAATGGCGCACGCAAATTCTTCGTGCGCCGCTTGGCAGAACCCATGGGCCGCTGCCATAGGGATTTATGCCAAGGTGTTACAATACCGGCCTTTCGGCCGTTTATGCCTGAGCTTGCGTCCGCGTTCGTACTTGCGCTCGCACCGGTCTGCGCCAGCCGCGAAGCTGGGTGAAGCGGGTGGGTAGAGCGCCGGCAGCGGCCAGCGCGAGGTTTGCCGGGCGGGCACGCGGAGCCGGCGTGATTCGCGGGCGCGAGGCCGATCGAGCCGTTTCGACGAACCGGCCAGTGAGAGCCCCGGAGCCAACCGGGATTCGAGCGAGTCCGGCCGGGTTGAGCCTGAGCGTGCGCGGCAATGGAGCCGGCGCCCCGTCCCCGGCGGACCCTTTCGACGTAGAAGGGCCATCTGTTTGCCGGGCGGCCCACGCGAGCGATCCACCCGTCGCGGCAGGGTGTCCTGTCTGGCCCTGTATTGAACTGCCGCGTTGAACTGCATTACCAGCAGTGACCATTTGGGGCGCTCCCGCGCCTCGCGCGAATTGCGCATTTATAGCGAAGCCACCATGTCCGACACAGCCGTCAAGCCCAGCACTGAGACCTTCGACCAGTTTGGCCTTGCACCCGAAATCCTCAGGGCCATCCAGGACCAGGGCTACACGACGCCCACGCCGATCCAGGCGCAGGCGATTCCCGTGGTCCTCACGGGGCGCGACGTCATGGGCGCCGCGCAGACCGGCACCGGCAAGACGGCGAGCTTCTCGTTGCCGATCATCCAGCGCCTGCTGCCGGGCGCGAGCACGAGCGCCTCGCCCGCGCGGCACCCGGTGCGCGCGCTGATCCTCACGCCCACGCGCGAGCTGGCCGACCAGGTCGCCAACAACGTGCGCTCCTACGCGGTGCACACGCCGCTGCGTAGCGCGGTGGTGTTCGGTGGCGTCGACATGAATCCGCAATCGGACGAACTGCGCCGCGGCGTGGAGATCCTGATCGCGACGCCGGGCCGTCTGCTCGACCACGTCCAGCAGAAGACCACGCAGCTCGGCCAGGTGCAGATGCTCGTGCTCGACGAAGCCGACCGCATGCTCGACATGGGCTTTTTGCCCGACCTGCAGCGCATCCTGAACCTGCTGCCGAAGGAGCGCCAGACGCTCCTGTTCTCGGCCACGTTCTCGCCCGAAATCAAGAAGCTCGCCGCGACCTACCTGCGCAACCCGCAGACCATCGAAGTCGCGCGCAGCAACTCCACGGCGACCAACGTCACGCAGGTCGTCTACGAAGTCGCCGAGGGCGACAAGACCGGCGCGGTCGTGCAGCTGATTCGCGATCGCGGCCTCAAGCAGGTGATCGTGTTCTGCAACAGCAAGATCGGCGCGAGCCGGCTCGCGCGCCTGATCGAGAAGCAGGGCATCGTGGCGGCGGCCATTCACGGCGACCGCTCGCAGAACGAGCGCATGCAGGCGCTCGACGCCTTCAAGCGCGGCGAGATCGAAGCGCTCGTGGCGACCGACGTGGCCGCGCGCGGTCTCGACATTGCCGAGTTGCCGGCCGTCATCAATTTCGATCTGCCGTTCAACGCGGAAGACTACGTGCACCGCATCGGCCGCACGGGCCGCGCGGGCGCCTCGGGCGACGCGCTTTCGCTGTGCAGCCCGAACGAAAAGAAGCAGCTCGCCGATATCGAGAAGCTCATCAAGCGCCCGCTCACGATCGAGCGGCTCGTGGTCGACGTGCCGGTTGCGCATCACGAGGGCGGCAGCCGCCGGCGCGAGCGCGACGGCCACGAGAGCCGTGATGGCCGTGGCGAGCGTGGCGCCCACCGGCGCGCGGCGTCGTTCGAGCGAGCGCATCATCACCGCGCGCAGCCCATCGACGATTTCTTCCTGAAGCCCTACGAGCCCTCGCCGGGCGCCCGCAGCAAGGCCGAAGACAAGCCGGTGGCCGGCACGCCGCAAAAGCAGCCGTCCAAGCAGCCGCTCGCGGCGCTGCTGGGCGGCCTCGGGTCGTCGTGGCGTAACAAGCCGACGTCGTCTTCGTCGAACTGAGTCTGGCGCTGCGCGAGGCTCGCGCGATGCAAACAAAACGGCATGTCGTGTCAAGCGACATGCCGTTTTGTTTGCATCGCGCGTTCAGCCGCGTGTCATGCGAGTGCGAGCGGCAGTTGCGCGAGGCGGCGCTTCCATGCATCGATGGCGTCGGCCTGGAACGCTGCGAGCGTCGTGGGCGCCGGGTCTCGCAGATCGAGGCCCAGATGCCGCGCGGCGGCCGCCAGCGCTTCCAGCGGGCGTGTGCCATCCAGCGCCTGCGCGCCGGTCTGCTTCGAGAGTTTTTCGCCTTCCGCGTTGGTCACGACGGGCACGTGCAGCCAGCTTGGCGTCGGCACGCCGAGGCAGCGCTGCAGCCAGATCTGCCGCGCCGTCGAGTCGAGCAGGTCCGCGCCGCGCACCACGTGCGTGATGCCTTGCTGCGCATCGTCCACGACCACGGCGAGCTGATAGGCCCACTGGCCGTCCGCGCGCAGCAGCACGAAATCGCCTACTTCGGTCGCGAGGTCCTGTTGCTGCGGGCCTTGCCAGCGATCGTCGAAACGGATCAGCGCGGGGTTGCCGCCCGGCGCGCGCGGGTCATCGTCCGGCACGCGCAAACGCCACGCGCGCGCGGGCTTGCCATGCAGGCCATCGCGGCAGGTGCCCGGGTAGATCAGCGTGGTGTTGCGCCGGTGCGCGTGCAGTTGCGAATCGGCGATTTCCTTGCGCGTGCAGCCACACGGATAGACGTGGCCCGAGGCGATCAGGCGATCGAGCGCCGCGCGATACAAGCCGACGCGGCGGCTCTGCCATTCGGGCGGCTCGTCGGCGTGAAAGCCGAAGCGATCGAGCGTCGCGAGTATGTCCTCGGCCGCGCCCGGCACGGTGCGCGGGCCGTCGATGTCCTCCACGCGCACGAGCCACGCGCCGCCGTGTGCGCGCGCGTCGAGCCAGCTTGCGAGCGCCGAGACGAGCGAGCCGAAATGCAGCGGTCCAGTGGGCGAGGGCGCGAAGCGGCCGCGATACCCGCGAAACTCGCAAAACCCGGCAGAGGTTGCGCTCACGCGCGTGTTACGCGACCTGGGCCGGCGCGGCCGCCGATGCCGCCGCGCTCGCCAGCGCCGCCGCGCCCTGCGCGCGCTCGGGATGGCACGCCGGGCAGCTCTTGCCCGCCACGTAGAGCGGCGAAGCCTGCTCCTCGGGCGTGACCACCGCGCGGCAGGCGAAGCATTGCACGGTATCGGTCGGTTCGAGCTGCGGGTTCAGCGCGGTGCGCTGGTCGAACACGAAGCAGTCGCCGTTGTAGTGCGCGCCGCCCACTTCCTCGAAGTACTTGAGAATGCCGCCTTCGAGCTGGTAGACGCTTTCGATGCCCACTTCCTTCATGTGGATCGCGGCCTTCTCGCAGCGAATGCCGCCCGTGCAGAACGACACGACCGTCTTGCCTTCGAGATCGGCGCGGTTGGCTTCGATCACGCCGGGGAATTCGCTGAACTTCGTGATGCGGTAGTCGAGCGCGCGCTCGAACGTGCCGACGTCCACTTCGAACGCGTTGCGCGTGTCGAGCATGACTACGGGGCGGCCTTCGTCGTCGAAGCCGCGGTCGAGCCATTGCTTGAGCACGACCGGCGCGACCGAGGGTGCGCGGCCTTCTTCGGGGCGGATCGCGGGCTTCTTCATCGTGATGATCTCGCGCTTCAGGCGCACGAGCATGCGGTTGAAGGGGCGCGATTCGGAGAAGCTTTCCTTGAAGCGCAGGGTCGCGAACTTGCCCTCGAAGAGCGGATCGTGATGGATGTAGTCCATGAACGCGCGCACGTTGCCTTCTTCGCCCGCGACGAACAGGTTGATGCCTTCCGGCGCGAGCAGGATCGTGCCCCGCAAATCGAGCGAGTTGCAGCGCTCGAGCACGAACGGACGCCATTCGGCGGTCTTCTCGAGCGTGGCGAACTGGTAGGCGGAGAGATTGAGGATACGCATGGTGAAACGGTGAATGCGCCACAAAAGGCGCGTGAAAACCAGAGCCGGACGTACGCGCGGATCGGTCCACCGAAACGAAAGTGGGACAGGGCGCGCGCCGGACGCAATCCGTTATTATCCCTCAATCGCGTGTGGTCTTGCCTGTGGCGAGGCCGCAGCCTCGTGTCGCATTTGCGGCATGCCTGCGCCCGCGCAATGCCTTGTCCGGCGAGCACGGGGCGCGTTGCCAATACCGCGCCAATAATCTCGCCAACAACCGCGCCCACGCCGAGCCGGCAACCGGGCCAACAACCGGGCCAACAACCGAGCCAACACCGCGCCGGCGTGCGGGCGAGCGCCGAAAATCGCCCGGGCGCGCAGGTACGTAGAGGTACAATCACGGCCATGTCAGATCCCCGCTTCGTCCATCTCCGCGTCCACTCCGAATTCTCGATTGCCGATGGCATCGTGCGCCTCGACGACCTCGTCAAGGCGGCGGCAAAGGACGGCCAGGGCGCGCTCGCGCTCACCGACCTCGGCAACGCATTCGGCCTCGTCCGTTTCTACAAGGAAGCCCGCGACAAAGGGGTCAAACCCATCGCCGGCTGCGATGTCTGGATCATGAATCCGGACGATCGCGACAAGCCTTCGCGCTTGTTGCTGCTCGTGAAGGACAAGCGCGGGTACCTGAACCTGTGCGAGCTGCTTTCGCAGGCATGGCTCACGAATCAATACCGCGGCCGCGCGGAAATCGATCCCGCGTGGCTCGAAGGGAACTTGGCCGAGGGCCTGCTCGCGATTTCGGGCGCGCAGCACGGCGACGTGGGCCTCGCGCTCGCGGTGGGCAACGTCGAGAGCGCGAAGCGCCACGCGCAGCGCTGGGCGAAGCTGTTCCCGAACGGCTATTACATCGAACTGCAGCGTTGCGGCCAGCCTGGCGGCGAGCAGTATGTCGAGCAGGCCGTCACACTCGCGGCGCAGCTCAAGCTGCCGGTGGTCGCCACGCACCCCATGCAGTTCATGACCGACGAGGAATACATGGCGCACGAGGCGCGCGTGTGTATCTCCGAAGGTGACATCCTCGCGAATCCGCGCCGCCAGAAACGCTTCACGACCGATCAGAGCTTTCGCACCCAGGAAGAAATGGCCGCGCTCTTCGCGGACATTCCCTCGGCGGTCGCGAACACCATCGAAATCGCGAAGCGCTGCAACCTCACGCTCGAACTCGGCAAGCCGAAGCTGCCGCTGTTCCCCACGCCCGATGGCCTCTCGCTCGACGACTACCTCGTGCAGCTCTCGAAGGAAGGCCTCGAAAAGCGCCTCGTGCAGCTTTATCCGGACGAGGCCGAGCGCGAGAGTGAACGCGCGCGCTACAACGAGCGTCTCGATTTCGAGTGCGGGACCATCATCAAGATGGGCTTCCCGGGCTACTTCCTGATCGTCGCGGACTTCATCAACTGGGCAAAGAACAACGGCGTGCCGGTGGGGCCGGGCCGGGGCTCGGGCGCGGGCTCGCTCGTCGCGTACGCGCTCGGCATCACGGATCTGGACCCGCTGCGCTACAACCTGCTGTTCGAGCGCTTCCTGAATCCGGAACGCGTCTCGATGCCCGACTTCGACATCGACTTCTGCCAGCACGGGCGCGACCGCGTCATTCAGTACGTGAAGGAGAAGTACGGCGCCGATGCGGTCTCGCAGATCGCCACCTTCGGCACCATGGCCGCGAAGGCGGCGGTGCGCGACATCGGCCGCGTGCTCGACCTCGGCTACAACTTCACCGACGGCGTGGCCAAGCTCATTCCGTTCAAGCCGGGCAAGCACGTCACCATCGCCGACGCGATGAAGGAAGAGCCGCTGCTGCAAGAGCGCTACGACAACGAAGACGAAGTGCACCAGCTGCTCGATCTCGCGCAGCTCGTGGAAGGTCTCACGCGTAACGTCGGCATGCACGCGGGCGGCGTGCTGATCGCGCCGGGCAAGCTCACGGACTTTTGCCCGCTCTACACGCAAGGCGACGAAAGCGGTGTCGTGAGCCAGTACGACAAGGACGACGTGGAAGCCGTCGGCCTCGTGAAGTTCGACTTTCTGGGCCTGACCACGCTCACGATTCTCGATTGGGCCGAGCGCTATATCCGCATGCTCGACCCGTCGAAGAAAGACTGGTCGCTCGCCCAGGTGCCGCTCGACGACGCGCCGTCGTTCCAGATCCTCAAGAAGGCCAACACGGTTGCCGTGTTCCAGCTGGAAAGCCGCGGCATGCAGGGCATGCTGAAGGACGCGCAGCCCGACCGCTTCGAGGACATCATCGCGCTCGTGGCGTTGTACCGTCCGGGCCCGATGGACCTGATTCCGAGCTTCTGCGCGCGCAAGCACGGCCGCGAGGTGGTGGAGTATCCCGATCCGCGCGTCGAACCTGTTCTGAAAGAGACCTACGGGATCATGGTCTATCAGGAGCAGGTGATGCAGATGGCGCAGATCATCGGCGGCTACTCGCTGGGCGGCGCCGACCTGCTGCGCCGCGCGATGGGCAAGAAAAAGCCCGAGGAAATGGCCAAGCACCGCGAGATTTTCGCGGAAGGCGCCGCGAAGAACGGCCTCACGCGCGAGAAGGCCGACGAGACCTTCGACTTGATGGAGAAGTTCGCGGGCTACGGCTTCAACAAGTCGCACGCGGCGGCCTACGCGCTGCTCGCGTATCACACGGCGTGGCTCAAGGCGCACCATCCGGCCGAATTCATGGCGGCCAACATGTCGCTCGCCATGGACGACACCGACAAGGTGAAGATCCTGTTCGAGGACTGCATCGCGAACGGCATGAAGGTGCTGCCGCCCGACGTGAACGCGTCGGCGTATCGCTTCGAGCCGGTGGCCGAGGCGGACGGCAAGCGCTCGCGCACGATCCGCTACGGTCTGGGCGCGATCAAGGGCAGCGGCCAGAACGCCATCGAGGAAATCCTGCGCGCGCGCGCAGAAGGCGGCCTCTTCAAGGACCTGTTCGACTTCTGCGAGCGCATCGACCGGCGTCTCGTGAATCGCCGCACGATCGAGGCGATGATCCGCGCGGGCGCGTTCGACACGATCCACGACAACCGTGCGCAATTGCTCGCCTCAGTGCCGATGGCGATGGAAGCCGCCGACCAGGCGAGCGCGAACGCGATGCAGGCCGGCCTCTTCGACATGGGCGACGCGCCGCTCGCCGCGCACGAACTCGTCGACGAACCCGCGTGGGGCGAGAAGCGCAAGCTCCAGGAGGAGAAGGGCGCGCTTGGCTTCTATCTGTCGGGCCATCTGTTCGACGCCTACAAGGACGAAGTGCGGCGCTTCGTGCGCCAGAAGATCGGCGAGCTCAAGGAAGGGCGCGACAAGCTTATCGCGGGCGTGATCGCTTCGCTGCGCACGCAGATGACCCAGCGCGGCAAGATGCTGATCGCGTTGCTCGACGACGGCACCGGCCAGTGCGAAGTGACGGTGTTCAACGAGCAGTACGAGGCGCACAAGGCCCTTTTCAAGGAAGACGAACTGCTCGTCGTGCAGGGCGGCGCGCGCAACGACGCGTTCACGGGCGGCATTCGCTTCACCGTGGACACCGTGATGGATCTGGAGCGTGCGCGCAGCCGCTACGCCCAGGCCGTGAAGGTGCAGATGAACGGCAACGCCGACGCGAGCGCGCTGCGCACGGTGCTTGAAGCGCACCGCGCGAAGCCCGACGACTCGCTGCCGGCTTCCGTCGAGCAAACGCGCGGCGGCGGTGGCCGGGGCAGTGGCGGGGGATATGGACGTGATCGCGGCGAGCGCGCGCAAGCCGTGATTCCGAACGGGCTCGCCGTGCAGATCGTCTACCGCAATGATCGTGCAGAAGGCGAGGTGCGCCTCGGCGATGCCTGGCGCGTGAAGCCCACCGACGACCTGCTCGCCGCGCTGCGCGGCGAGTTCGCAGGCAGCTCGATCGAGATCGTCTACTGATCGGCCGCTTCGCGTCTCGCGCTGCCTTCGCCTTGGCACGAGAGCAGCGCGAGCTTCAGGAAGCGGTAGTACACCGTCTCCGCGTTGAACACCGCGATCTGGAAGCCCGCGCGGCCGTCGAGAAAGCCGGCGCGCAGCACGTAGGTGCGCACGAACGCCCAGGCGCCGCGCGCCACCGCCTTGCCGAAGCTGCCGCTCTTGCCGCTCGCCGCGCGCTGGCGAGCACCTGCGCCCGAATAGGCATCGAGCTTGCGCAGCACCGCATCGAAGTCCTCGTAGGAGTAGTGCAGCAGCTTGCCCGCAAGACGCTGCGCACTCGCTTCGAACACGAGCCGCTCGTGCACGAGATCCTCGGAAAAGCGCGCCTTGCCGCGCCTGAAAAGGCGGGGAATCCAGTCGGGATACCAGCCGCTGTGGCGAATCCACGCGCCGCAGAAGCTCGATAGACGGTCCACCGCATAGACCTCGGCTTGCGGCGCGGCGATGGCGGCGCGCATCGATGCGGCCAGTTCGGGCGAGACGACTTCATCGGCGTCGATCGACAGCACCCAGTCGGTGGCTAGCGCATCGAGCGCGCGGTTCTTCTGCGGCCCGAAGCCGGGCCAGTCCGTTGTCTGGAGCACGCGCGCGCCATGTGCACGGGCGATGTCGAGGGTCGCGTCGGTGCTGCCGCTATCGAGCACCACGATCTCGTCGGCGAACGCCACCGAGTCGAGGCATTGCCCGAGCCGCAGCGCGGCGTTTTTCGTGATGATGGCGACGCCAAGCGTGGTGGTGTTCATGCGCCTTCGGTGGGGAGAGACATGGGAAGCAAAGCGGGGAGAGAAGCGCGCGTAGCGCCGCGCCCGGCAAGTATACACAGCGCCGGATGCCCCGGAACCCGGCGGCCCGGCGTGCCGACCATATACAATGCGATACCCCGTCGCCCGGCGGCGCGCCGCCTGGTCGAGACCGTATTTCCAGTTTGCAGCAACAACGCGTTAGTTTAGAGGATGCCTTGAGCGAGAAGCCCCTTCAGTCCACTCTCAGCAAGCCAATCGGCTCCGGCACGGCTTCGAGCCCGATGTCGGTCGGGCGGCGACTCTGGCCGTATCTGAAGCCGCTCCTCGGGGTGTCGATCGGGGCCATTCTCACGCTCGCGATCGTGGCCGCGACCGAGGCCGGCATTCCCGCGCTCCTCAAGCCGTTGCTCGATCATGGCTTCGGCACCAAGGGCAGTCCGAGCGCCAAATGGATCGTGCCGGCGGCCGTGATCGGCCTCGCGCTCGTTCGCGGCCTCGCGCAATACGCTTCCGGCTATCTGCTGCAGTACGTGTCCAACCGCATCCTGCTCGAACTGCGCCTCAAGATGTTCGAGCGCATGATCAACGCGAGCGTCGGCTTCTTTCAGCGCGAGACGGCGAGCACGGTCATCAACGCGATCGTGTTCGAAGTCAACCAGATCTTGAACGTGCTGATGGGCGTGCTCGTCACCGCCGTGCGCGACTCGCTCACCGTGGTCTTCCTGCTCGGTTATCTCTTCATTCTGAACTGGCGGCTCACGCTGATCGTCGCCGTGCTGCTGCCCGCCATCGGCTGGCTCGTCAGCAAGATCAACCGCCGGCTGCGCCGCCTGAACCGCGAGCATCAGATCCTCACCAACGACCTGTCGTACATCGTCGAGGAGACCGTGGGCGGCTACAAGGTCGTCAAGGTCCACAACGGCGAGCAGTACGAGATCGACCGCTTCACGGCCCTCAGCAAGCGCCTGCGCGGCTACCAGATGCGCATGACGATCTCGGGCGGCCTCGCGCAGCCGCTCACGCAGTTTCTCGCTTCCATCGCGCTCGCCATCGTCATCACGATCGCCGTCGTGCAGGCTTCGCACGACCAGACGACGGTGGGCGGCTTCGTCGCGTTCGTCACGTCGATGCTGCTCGTCATCTCGCCGCTCAAGCACCTGATCGACGTGAACCAGCCGCTGCAGCGCGGCGTAACGGCGGCCGAGCTGATCTTCGGCCTCATCGACGAGCCGGCCGAGCCCGCCGGCGGCGGCCTGCCGCTCGAACGCGCGCGCGGTGAGATCGAGTTCTGCGGCGTGTCGTTCGGCTATGGCGAGAACGCGCGCAGGATCCTGGACAGCGTGACGCTGCGCGTGGCTCCGGGCGAGATGGTGGCGCTCGCGGGCCCCTCGGGCAGCGGCAAGACCACGCTCGTGAACCTGCTGCCGCGCTTCTTCGATCCGACCGGTGGGCAGATTCTCGTCGACGGCGTGCCGCTGCCGGAGTACGACATCCACGCGCTGCGCAGCCAGATCGCGATGGTGAGTCAGGACGTCGTGCTCTTCAACGACACGGTCGCGAACAATGTCGCGTACGGCGAGACGGCCGACCGCGAACGCGTGCAAAGCGCACTGCGCGCGGCCAACCTGTGGGACACGATCGCGGCCCTGCCGGAAGGCATCGACACGCTCGTGGGCGACAACGGCATGAAGCTCTCGGGCGGCCAGCGCCAGCGCCTCGCGATTGCGCGCGCGATCTACAAGGACGCGCCGATCCTGATTCTCGACGAGGCGACCTCGGCGCTCGATTCCGAGTCCGAACGCCACGTGCAGGCCGCGCTGGAGACGTTGATGAAGGGGCGCACGACGCTCGTGATCGCACACCGGCTGTCGACCATCGAGCGGGCAGACCGCATTCTGGTGATGGAGGCGGGGCGCATCGTCGAGCGCGGCACCCACCGCGAACTGCTGGAGCAGCAGGGGCTTTATGCGCACCTGCATCGCATCCAGTATCAGCAAGGCGCTGCTTGAGGGGTTCGAGAGGTTTGAGTGCTTCGAGTGGTTCGAGTGGTTTGCGTCGCTTCGAATCGGCTTAGAGCCGCTTGAGCCTCGTGAGCCACCAGAACCACCAGAACCGCGCGTGAGCCACTCGAGCGGCCGATCAGCCGCTTGCGGCGTGCGATTCGCAGCGGGCCCTTGCGCCCACAAGCTTCATCGTCTTCAGGCTACGAGGTGCGCCGATAGCGGCGCACCCAGCCCTTCCATTTATCTGCGAGTTCTTAGCGAGCGATGGCGCCCGGTTTCACGCGCCGGCTATACAGCAGGATGCCGCTCAGCAGAACGAAGAGGCTGCCCTCGGTGAAGTTGAGCAGCAGCGAGTTGGCGAAGCAGCCCGCGAAGAAGGCGAGCAGATAGCCGTAAATGACGTTGCGCGCGAGCGGGTCCACATGGCGGCACTCGCGGTACAGCGCGACGAGCAGCCAGAGAAAGAGCGCAATGCCGATCACGCCGAGCTGCACGCCCATCAGCAGGAACTCGTTATGCGGGTTGCCCGCCATCACGGCGCGCCCGCCTGTCTGGTTTTTCGCGAGGCGCTCGAACTCGGGCAGCACGCTGCCTACGCCGTAGCCCGCGACGGGCCGATGCGCAAAGAGGTCGACGCTGCGGCGGTAGAACTCGAGCCGCACGCCGGCCGACGTGACCTGGTTGCTGTCCTCGTAGCTCGTGATTTCCTGGGTCGTGTCGGCGAGGCGCGATTCCTTCGACGTGAAGGCGAAGTAGGCGAGCCCCACGCACGCGACGACACAGGCGAGCGTCGCGACGAGCCGTATGCGTCCGGCGCGCGCACTGCGCAGATGCAGCAGCTGCCACACGACGAACACGGCGACATAGAGCAGCGCGACGACCTGGCCCGTGCGACCCTGCAGCACGAACAGCACGTTCACGAGCGCGAGGAGCGCGTTCAGGTAGAGGAGCCAGCGCCATATCGGCCTGGATGCGGGCTTCGTCATGGACTGCCCGAGCGCCACCGACAGCCAGATGAGGAAAGCCATCATCAGGCCGCCCGAAATGTGATCCTTGAAGACCCATGGCTTGCTCATCGGGCCCTGCGTGTCGTGCATCGGACCGAGGGAGGTCCAGCCGAAAGCGTTCGTGTAAGTGAGGAGCATCGAAAGCGTGAGCGCGGCGAAGAGCGCCCAGATCGCGGCGCAGCCCCACTTCGCGCTGCCTTCGCCCCGGAGCACCAGAAAGAGGACCGGGAATATGAGCAGCTTGCGGTACTTCAGGAGGAAGTTGACCGCTTCGTTCATGCCCGCCGTCGTATAGAGGAGGCTCAGAGCGAGCACGGCGAAGAGCACGATGGCGGCTATGCTGGTGGGCGTCGTGCGGATCTTGCGCAGGCCGCGCCAGGCCTCGGGCGAGCAGGCGGCGAATAGCAGCAGGAGCGCGCTGGCGAGATTCACGCCCGCGGTGGAAATGGGCACGGCCGCGAGCGCGAGCACCGCCGAACACCGCGCGAGCAGCAAGGGCCACGATTGCACCCGCATTGGCCGGCCTGGGTCGGAAAGCGTCGTTTGCATGGGTGTCGGTTCCTTTAAGCCGTCTTTGGCGACATGGCGTGGCCAAGGTGAAACTGGACGCGCCGCGCAAGCGCGTTGTGCGAATAGAGCGCCTCTACCGTGCGCCGCGCGTTCCTGCCGATCGTCGCCCGCAGACCGGGTTGATCGAGCAGTACGCGCATGATGTCGCGTGCTTCTTCGGTGGTGTTGAACAGGAACCCGTTTTCGCCGTGGCGAATGCTGTTCGCGTAGCCGCCGCGCCAGGCGTGCCCGAAGCCGATCCTCTCGATACCGTGCCGCTCGCGCAACGCGGCCGGACTGCGCGACGAAGTCGCCCATAGCTTCACGTCGCCATGCGCGCGGAGCTGGTCTGCCAGACTGAGCGCTTCGAGTTCGCTGCCACCGTGCGGATTCAGAAAGCCGTTGAAAAGATGAATGACCCGATTCGCCATGTTCAAAAAGATGTTGATTGGCCCCTGAACACAAAATGCAGTCGGGGCCGGGCGCTGCACGTGCGTCTATGACGACGCGGGTGGCGACTTCGGTAACTGCTGGAGGTACACCTGTTCCGTCTGGTCGATGAAGTCGGTCAGCGAGAACTCACGCTCGGCCTTCGCGCGTGCGCGCTGGCCGATCGCGCCGAGCGTCTCGCGCTGCGCGAGGATCTGCGCGAGCGTTTTGGCGAGCGCGGGCGGATCGTGCGGCGGGACGATCCAGCCGTCCCCGCCGTCGTCGATGTTCTCGGGCAAGCCTGCGTAGCGCGTGACGATCACGGGCTTGGCCATGGCCATCATCTCGCGGCAGGCGAACGAGACCGTCTCGACCGCGTACGACACCACGAAGCCGATATCGAAGGCCCGGATATACGACTTCACGTCCTCGACGAAGCCCGCCACGCGCACCTGCTCGCGCATGCCGAGCGCATCGATCTCGCGCCACTGCGCTTCGTTGGGCTCGATACCGACCACCACGACCACGAACTGCGAGCGCTGCGCGGCGGGCAGGGAGGCGACGGCCGCGACCATGTCCATGGTGCCCTTGTACCAGTCGAAGCCCGTGACCGTGCCCACCACGAGCTTGTTGGCCTGCGCCTCGCCGAGCAGCGCGGCGCGCGCCTTGGCAACGTCGGCGGCGCTGGCGGGCTGGAACGCGTCGATGTCGACGCCATTCTTCACCACGGCAACGGGCTTGCAGCCATAGACCGATGCGCTCACGAAATCGGCGGTCGAATCCGAGACGGCGATGACGACATCGGTTGCTCGCGTGGCCCGCACGCGCGTGAGGAAATCGCGCTTGATCGCGATCGAGTTGTGCTTGGTCCACACCACGCGCGGACGCGGCCCTTTCATCCCCATCATGCTGAACATCACGAGGCGGTGATCGGGCGAGCCGTTCACGTGCACGATGTCAAAGCGCTCGCGCTCGAGCAGATCGCGCAGCGCCCGCCAGGCCGGCACCATGCGGCGTACGTCCTTGAGCTTGGCGGGAAATTCGAGCGGCAGCGCGCTCACGTTCGGGATCGCGCTCGCCTGGGCGTACAGGCGGCTCGTCGCGGGAGCGGCGACGAAAACCCGATGCCGGCCGGCAAGGCCTCGCGCAATGACGCCAATATAGGTGTCATGGCCGCCACCGCGGCCATAGTGAAAATTGGTCAGCAGGATTTTCAAACAGGAAGCTCCTACCCGGAATGTTGCCTTGGAAGGCTATAGTGGGGCCAGATTGGCGCGATGTCGGTCCGGGCAATCTACGGCGTCCGATTTTAACGCATGGACCCTGCGGTACAGCGATTGCCCCGGGGTTTGCGCCGACAGCCCGCCAGACCCGGGAATCCCGCGTGTGCACGGGGCGCTGACGTATAATCGCGGGTCCGGCGAGCCCGATGCTCGCTCCTGGCCACGTGTGGGCTGCCCGCAGCCGCGCCTGGTCCCGTCAGTCTTCCGTGTCATGGACCGCATTCTCATAGTCAAAGTCACCTCGATGGGCGACATCGTCCATGGTCAACCCGTCGTAGCGGACCTGCACCGAGCCTTTCCCGGCGTCAAGGTGGACTGGGCGGCCGACGGCGCGTTCTCCGACATCCTGAGCTGGAATCCCGGCATCGACCGTGTGCTGTGCGCGCCGCTGCGCCGCTTCAAGCGCGCGCGCAGCATGGCCGACCTGAAGGCGATCGCCGCCTCGATCGGCGAGCTGCGCGCGGTGAAATACGACGCGATCCTCGACCTGCACGGCGTCTACAAGAGCGCAATCATCGCGTTTCTCGCGCGCGGACGGCTGCGCTACGGCTATCGTCGCGAAAGCCTCGGCGAGACTGGCGCGGCGTTCGCCTACAACCGGCGTTACCCGCCGCGCGAGGATCTGCTTGCGTGGGAAGGCCTGCGCAAGACCGTGGGCGACACCTTTGGCTACGCGATCGACAGCGCGCCGGACTTCGGGCTCGTCGTGCCGAAGCCTGCCACGCCGCTCGCTGGCGCCGCGCATGCGCCTTACGCGATGCTGTTTCATGCGACCTCGAGCGACGAGAAGAAGTGGCCCGTCGAGCACTGGCATCGCGTCGGCGCGCACCTGCGCGAGCTTGGCCTGACCGCGCTCCTGCCGTGGGGCTCAGAAGCCGAGCGCCGCGAAGGCGAGGCCATTGCCGCGGGCATTGCGGGCGCGGTCGTGCTGCCCAAGCTCAGCGTGACCGAAGTCGCGCAGCACATCGACGCCGCGGCGCTCGTGGTCGGCACCGACACGGGCTTCGTGCACCTCGCGAGCGCCGTGGGGCGCCCCACGGTGATGATCTTCACGGCGACCTCGGTGCGGCACTTCGGCATCAACGTGCCCGGCCGGTCGGTTGCGCTCGGCGATGCGGGGCGGCCTGCCGAAGTAGCCGAAGTCTGCGCGGCCATCTCCGCTGTGCTGCCTGCCGCAGGCGCGGCCACGCCGCCCATGCCGGCCACGCGCTGACGCCTCGCGTCCCGCGTGGGTCGGCGGCGCGACGCAACCCTCTTGCGCATATTCTGGTGCCAGATCAAATCCGGTCTGGCGATCGAACTCTCATTTTGCCATCGCCCTCGCACGCCCGTGCGCTGGGGCTCGCGCGGATTTTGCTGCGCTCTGGAAGAATCTCTTAGACGATTAGTGGTTAACCCTGATCTCCTGTGCGCCTAAACTGCGTGCATCGGTCACCCCAAGGCCGCTACAGTCCAATGGAGGTCATACCATGAAGTCCCTGATTCAAGCCGTCGCCGCTGCCGCCGCTGTTGCCGCTCTCGTTGCTCCCGCCGCTTCGTTCGCGCAGTCCTCGACCATCACCCGTGCCCAGGTGCGTGCCGAGCTCGTTCAGCTTCAGCAGGTGGGCTACCGCGTGGGCGATGGCGACAACGCTCACTATCCCGATGCGATCCAGGCCGCGCAGGCGAAGGTCGCCGCGCTGAACGGCGCGAACAGCGGCTACGGCGGCGTGGCGAACGCGTCGCAGTCGGGCGCCCGCCCGTCGGTCTCGGCTGAAGACTGGAACGCGATGTACTCGCGCTAAGCCGCGCGATCCGGCACGCCGGAGGGCCGCTTCGGGCCCTCCGGGGTGTCAGATGGCGCGAGGCGCTTCGGCTTCGCTTTCCGCCGCTTCGCCGGCGGCCGACAGGTCTTGCAACTGCGCGAGTAGCGCGTGCGCCTGGGCGAGCGCGTCGCCCGTCATCGGCTGGAACGCGAAGTGCAGCGATTTGGCGAGCTTCGGATAATGGCGCCGCGTGCTGCGCGTGTAGGCGGGATCGTAATGCTCGGCGATGAGCGCTTCGGACAACTCGGCGCGGCGGTTCTCATCGAGCAGCCGGCACCAGCCCTCGATGCGCTCGCGTCCGTGAAGCGGCGTGAGTTTCACCAGCTGCTCGCGGAAGTACGCATGATCGGTGAGCAGATGTCCGTATTCTTCCAGCAGTAACGCGACGCGCTCCTCGCGCGCGACCTCGACCACGACGCAAGGCGCGCCGTGAAGGTGCTCGACGAGCGCGACGGGCAGCGTGATGGCGCCGATACGCCGGCTTTCCGCCTCGACGAACACGGGTTGCGCGGCGTCGAACGCGCGCAGCGTCTCTACGAGCGCCGTGTCGAACGACTTCTGCGCGGGCTGGGCGCGCGTGGGCAACGCGCCGAGCAGCGAGCCGCGATGAGCGGCGAGCGCTTCGAGATCGAGGATTTGCGCGCCGGCCACGCCGAGCGCCTTCAAGAGACGCGTCTTGCCGCTACCCGTCGGTCCCGCGAGCACGATGTAGCGGAATGCGCCGGGCAGGGCGCCCAGCGCCTCGATCACCGTGTGGCGGTAGGCCTTGTAGCCGCCTTCGAGCTGGCGCGCGCGCCAGCCGATCATGTTGAACATCGCCGTCATCGACCCTGAGCGCTTGCCGCCGCGCCAGCAGTAGATGAGCGGACGCCAGTTGCGCGGGCGGTCGGCGAAAGTGGTCTCCAGATGCCTCGCGATGTTGTGTGCGGCGAGCGCCGCCCCCACGCGTGTCGCCTCGAAGGGCGAGTCCTTGTACATCGTCCCGACGATCACGCGCTCCTCGTTGCTGAGCACCGGCGCGTTGATCGCGCCAGGGACGTGGTCCTCGGCGAATTCGAGCGGTGTTCTCACGTCGACGATCTCGTCGAACTCGCCGATCTGTTCAATGGTGACGCGCTGGTGATTCAACTGCGGTGCTCCGTTGATGCGTGATACGGCGTCGTGCTACATCAGCACGATGTCGTATTGCTCCTGACTCAAATTCGACTCGACCTGCAGCGACACCGGCTTGCCGATGAAATCGATCAGCATCGCGAGATGCTGCGATTCTTCCTCGAGAAATAGATCGATGACCTGCTGCGAAGCCACCACGCGAAACTCGCGCGGATTGAACTGGCGCGACTCGCGCAGGATCTCGCGCAACACGTCGTAGCACACGGTGCGCGACGTCTTCACCTGCCCCTTGCCGAGACATATGGGGCAAGGTTCGCACAGCACATGCGCCAGCGACTCACGCGTGCGCTTTCTCGTCATCTCCACGAGCCCCAACTGCGAGAACCCATTCACCGTCACGCGCGTGCGATCGCGCGCGAGCGCCTTCTTCAGCTCTCCGAGCACCTGGTCGCGATGCTCGGCGTTCTCCATGTCGATGAAGTCGATGATGATCACGCCGCCGAGATTGCGCAGCCGCAACTGGCGCGCAATGGTGTGAGCCGCTTCGAGATTCGTCTTGAAGATCGTGTCGTCGAAGTTGCGCGCGCCCACGTAGCCGCCCGTGTTCACGTCGATGGTCGTCATCGCCTCGGTCTGGTCGATCACGAGGTAGCCGCCCGACTTGAGATCGACGCGGCGCGAAAGCGCGCGCTGGATCTCGGCCTCGATGTTGTAGAGGTCGAAGAGCGGCCGCTCGCCCGTGTAGTGATGCAGCTTGGGCAGCACGGCGGGCGTGAATTCGGTGGCGAACTCGGTGAGCCTCTGGAACGTTTCGCGCGAATCGACCTGAATGCGCGTGGTCTCGTCGTTCACGAAGTCGCGCAGCACGCGATGCGCGAGATTCAGGTCTTGATAGAGCAGGCTCGTGGCGGGCAGGCGCTGGGCCTGCGCGAGTATCGTGGCCCACGTCTTGCGCAGATACGCGACGTCGGCGGCGAGCTCTTCGCTCGTGGCGTCCTCGGCGATCGTGCGCACGATGTAGCCGCCTTTTTCGTCGGCGGGCAGCACGGCCGTGAGGCGCGCACGCACGGCCTCGCGCTCGGCCTCGCTCTCGATCTTCTGCGAGATGCCGATATGCGGCTCCTGCGGCAGATACACGAGCGTGCGACCGGCAATGCTCACCTGTGTGGAAAGACGCGCGCCCTTGGTGCCGATCGGATCCTTCACGACCTGCACCATGAGCGTTTGCCCTTCGAACACGGTCTTTTCAATGGGCTGATGATGGACGCTCGTATGCGCTTCGCCGGCAATGCGCGGATGCCAGATGTCGGCCACGTGCAGGAAAGCGGCGCGCTCGAGGCCGATGTCGATGAACGCGGACTGCATGCCCGGCAAGACGCGTACGACCTTGCCGAGATAGACGTTGCCTACGCGCCCGCGCGAAAGCGTGCGCTCGACGTGAAGCTCCTGTACTGCGCCTTGCTGGACCAATGCGACGCGCGTCTCCTGGGGCGTGACGTTGATCAGGATTTCTTCGTTCATGGTTTGTTCTAGAAGTCGATGCACGCGGCGCGCAGGAGGGCGGCCGTTTCGAATAATGGCAAACCCATGATACCCGAATAGGACCCGTCGATTCGCTCGACGAACTCCGCTGCGCGGCCCTGGATGCCATATGCGCCGGCCTTGCCGAACGGCTCGCCGCTCGCCACGTAGCGCGCGAGCGCGGCAGGCAGCGCGCTCGCGAAGCGCACGTGCGACCGCGAAACCGCGATGGGCAGGCACACGCCTTCGGCATTCACCACGGCCACGGCCGTGAGCACTTCGTGCTCGCGGCCCGAGAGGCGTTCGAGCATGGCGTAGGCTTCGGCGGCGTCGTGTGGCTTGCCGAGGATATGGCCGTCGATGGAGACCGTGGTGTCGGCCGTGAGGATCGGCGCGTGCGGGTGCGCGCCGGCGACGAGGCGCGCGCGGGCGGCATCGGCTTTGGCGGCGCACACGCGCTCGACATAAACGGCGGCGTCTTCGCCTGGCAGCACGGCTTCGAGCGCTTCGGCGTCCTCGTCCGGACGCGGCAGCAGCAGTTCGAAGCGCACGCCGAGCTGTTGCAGCAGCTCCTGGCGTCGCGGGCTTTGCGAGGCGAGATAGACGAACGGATAGAGCGCGTTGGTGGGCATCGGGGCGTCTTGGACGTTACGGACTTCGGGTTGGCGAGCGCGCCTCGCGAGCATCCCATGGGGCGCGCTCGCGCGACAAAAGCGGTTCAGGCGAGCTTCCTGCGCGCTTTATGCACGCCTGATGCACGCTTTACACGCGATGATAGGGGTGATTCTGCGTGATGGTCCACGCGCGGTAAAGCTGCTCGGCGAGCAGCACGCGCACCATCGCATGCGGCAGGGTGAGGGAGGACAGGCGCAGCAGCGTATCGGCGCGCGACTTGAGCTCAGGGTCGAGCCCGTCCGCGCCGCCGATCAGGAACGCCACGTCGCGGCCGTCCTGCTGCCACAGCGGCAGCGCCTTGGCGAGCTGCATCGTGGTCCAGTCGCGGCCGCGCTCGTCGAGCGCGACGATGCGCGCGTTCTTCGGCAGCGCGGCCTCGATGCGCGTGCGCTCGGCGGCCATCACGCTCTCGGCGGAGCGGCCCGACGAGCGCTGCTCGGGTTTCACCTCGCGCAGCTCGATGCGCAGCTCGGGCGGCATGCGCTTCGTGTATTCCTCGAAGCCCTCGGCGATCCAGTCCGGCATCTTGTGGCCGACGGCGACGATATGCAGTTTCATCGTACGGGTTGCATGCGGTTCGTGAGCGCGCCGCGCTTACCGGGCGCTTTTGCGCGCCGCGGTCTTGCGCGCGGGCTTCTTCGCCGCCGGCGCTTTTTCCACGATCTCGTCCTCGTCTTCGTCGTCGAGCGGCTCGCTCGGACGGGCGCCCATGAAGCCCGTATTGTTGGCGAGCTTCACGCGCACCGGCTTGTCGCCCCAGATTTCCTCGAGGTTGTAGTACTGGCGCAGCGCGGGTTGCAGGATGTGGACGACCGCGTCGCCGCAATCCACGAGCACCCATTCGCCGATGTCCTCGCCTTCCGTGCTGACGATGTCGCCGCCGGCTTCCTTGACCTTCTCGCGCACGCTGTTGGCGAGCGCCTTGGTCTGGCGGTTGGAGGTGCCGCTCGCCACGACCACGCGGTCGAACAGCTCGGTCAGATGGCTGGTGTTGAAGACACGAATGTCCTGTGCCTTGACGTCTTCGAGACCGTCGACGATGGCGCGTTGCAGTTTGCGAATGTCCATGTTTACTCGTGATGCAGATAGAGATGATGTTGAAGGATATAGTCCCACACGGCTGCGGGAAGCTTTTCAGCGGCGGTGCCGCCGCGTTGCCCGCTCGCCACGCAGGCCGGCAATTCGCGCCGGATCTGGGTAGCCGATATGTCGAGCGCGAGCGTCGCGTCGATCAGCAGATGGCCATGCGGCGTCGCGGCAAGCGTGGCGGCGCTTGCGCGGCGCGCGGCGACTTCTTGTGCGACTTCGGGCGGCAGCGCCGCGAAATCGAAGCCCGGCCGGCTCGCCACGCCCAGATGCACGAGCGCGAACAGCGCACGCCATTCGTGCCATGAATCGAGGTGCAGCAACTGGTCCGCACCCATGAGCAGCGTGAGCGCGGCGTGCGCGTTGCTCTCGCTCTTCGCGCGCCAGCGGCGTAGCGTTTCGACGGTGTAGGTCGGGCCGTCGTGCTCGATCTCGTCGGCGTCGACGCTTACCGTCACGCCGGGCAGCGCGAGCGAGGCGGCGGCGGCACGCGTCATCGCGAGCCGATGCTGCGCCGCGGTGACGCCGGGCTTCTGCCACGGCTGGCCGGCGGGCAGCAGGATCAGCTCGTTCAGGTCCAGCACGCGCGCAAAATGGCGCGCGAGCGCGAGGTGGCCCGTGTGGATCGGATCGAAGGTGCCGCCGAGCAGCCCGACACGGCGCGCAAGCGCGTTGCGCTCGTCAGGCTGGGCGATGAAGGTTTGCGTCACGGCATCAGACCCAGTCGCGCACCGGCAGGAAGTCGCTGTAGAGGCGCGCTTCCGGCGTGCCGGGCTGCGGCTGCCAGTCGTAGCGCCAGGCCGCGCCCGGCGGCATCGACATGAGGATCGATTCCGTGCGGCCGCCGCTTTGCAGGCCGAAATGCGTGCCGCGGTCCCACACCAGGTTGAACTCGACGTAGCGACCGCGCCGGTAGGCCTGGAATTCGCGCTCGGCTTCGCCATAGGGCGTGGCGCGCCGTTTTTCGATGATCGGCAGATACGCCTTCAGGAAGCCTTCGCCCACGCTCTTCACCATCGCGAACGCTTCATCGAAGCCGCCTTCGGCGTAGTCGTCGAAGAAGATGCCGCCCACGCCGCGCGCTTCGTTGCGGTGCTTGAGGAAGAAGTACTCGTCGCACCAGCGCTTGAAGCGCGGGTAGCGATCCGCGCCATAGGGCGCGAGCGCGTCGCGGCAGACACGGTGAAAGTGCTGCGCATCTTCCTCGAAGCCGTAGTACGGCGTGAGGTCCATGCCGCCGCCGAACCAGAACACCGGCGCCTCGCCAGCCTTGGTGGCGAGCAGGAGGCGCACGTTCATGTGCACGGTCGGGCAGTACGGATTGCGCGGGTGCAGCACGAGCGAGACGCCCATCGCCTCGAAGCCGCGGCCCGTGAGCTGGCCGCGCGCGGCGGTGGCGGAGGGCGGCAGGGCGTCGCCGGAAACGTCGGAAAAGCCGATCCCTGCGCGCTCGAAGAACTGGCCGCCTTCGAGGATGCGCGTGCAGCCGCCGCCGCGCAGCTTTTCGCCCGGCGCGCGCTGCCACGTGTCGGTGGCGAACGGCGTGCCGTCGAAGGCGCCGAGTGTGTCGGCGATCTGCGTCTGCAGGCTGGCCAGCCAGGCGCGTACGGCTGCGCTGTCCGGAGAGGCGCTGTTGGGGGTGTCGGTCATCGATGAAATGGGGACGGCGGCGCGCCGGCTCGGCGCCGCATTCAGGTTATCGGGACAGGCCGCCGGGACGGCCCGACAGCGGCAGTGTAGCGCCGATTGGCGTGGCGCCCGGCGCAGACGGCTGCGGCGCACAGCGCCCGCCAGGCGCAGCGCGCAAGAGCGGCGCGGTGCACTGCGACACCACGCCCGCCGCGGTTTGCATGGCGCTACGGGCAAGCGGCCAGACGCAAAGCGTTACGAACGCCGTGGCGCAGCAGCCACAGCGCGCTCGGCGGGGCGGGCGCCCGCGGCGCTCGTGAGTGCTCGCGTCCTGCGGGGCCGCCTTGCTGCGCCAGCCCCGAGGACGCCTGAAGCTTACTGCTTGCGCCCGGCGGCGCGATAGCCGATGTCGTTGCGATACTGCATGCCGTCAAACGAGATGCGGTTCACGGTTTCGTACGCCACCGACTGCGCGCTGCGCACCGAATCGGCGAGCCCGACCACGCACAGCACGCGGCCGCCCGAGGTCACGAGCTTGCCGTCCACGAGCTGCGTGCCTGCGTGGAACGTAACCGAATCGGCGGTCTCGGCAGGG
>NZ_DATJWR010000342.1:0-3830 GCF_035501035.1 Paraburkholderia sp. | reverse complement strand
CGCTCGACGCCAGCGCCGATTCGCCCGAGCAGTCCCGCTTCGACGCCGTCATGCAAGCCGACGGCAAGATCGAGCCGCAGGACTGGATGCCCGACGCCTATCGCAAGACGCTCGTGCGGCAGATTTCGCAGCACGCGCACTCGGAGATCGTCGGCATGCTGCCGGAAGGTAACTGGATCACCCGCGCGCCGAGCCTCAAACGCAAGGCCATCCTGCTCGCCAAGGTGCAGGACGAAGCCGGCCACGGTCTCTATCTGTATAGCGCGGCCGAAACGCTCGGTGTGTCGCGCGACCAGCTGGTCGATGCGCTGCACAGCGGCAAGGCCAAGTATTCGAGCATCTTCAATTACCCGACGCCCACCTGGGCCGATGTCGGGGTGATCGGCTGGCTCGTCGACGGCGCGGCGATCATGAACCAGATCCCGCTGTGCCGCTGCACCTACGGGCCGTATGCGCGCGCCATGATCCGCATCTGCAAGGAAGAGTCGTTCCACCAGCGCCAGGGCTTCGACGCGCTGCTCTCGATGATGCAGGGCACCGACGCCCAGCGCGAACTCGTGCAGCAGGCGGTGAACCGCTGGTGGTGGCCGGTGCTGATGATGTTCGGCCCGAGCGACAAGGATTCGATCCACAGCAACCAGTCGTCGAAATGGGGCATCAAGCGGATCTCGAACGACGACCTGCGGCAGAAATTCGTCGACGCGACCGTCGACCAGGCGAAGGTGCTCGGCGTCACGCTGCCGGACCCGGACCTGAAGTGGAACGCGGCACGCGGCCACTACGACTACGGCGCGATCGACTGGGAAGAGTTCTGGCGCGTCGTGAACGGCGACGGCCCGTGCAACCGCGAACGGCTCGCCACGCGCGTCAAGGCGCACGACGACGGCGCCTGGGTGCGCGAAGCGGCGCTCGCCCACGCCGAAAAAATGCGCCAGCGCGCCCAGCAGCACGCCGCTTAAGCAGGCCACACAAGCGGCGCCACAGTACAGATCAACGCCGGCAGCGCGCCGGCAAGGATTCAGGAGATCCGCGATGGAAAAGTCAGCAAACAGGGAATGGCCGATCTGGGAAGTGTTCGTGCGCAGCAAGCAGGGACTCGACCACAAGCACTGCGGCAGCCTGCACGCGTCGGACGCGTCGATGGCGCTGCGCATGGCGCGCGACGTCTACACGCGCCGTCAGGAAGGCGTGAGCATCTGGGTGGTGCCGTCGTCGGCGATCACGGCCTCGGCGCCCGAGGAAAAGGCGGAGCTGTTCGAACCGGCGGGTGACAAGATCTACCGCCACCCGACGTTCTACACGCTGCCCGACGAAGTCAACCACATGTAAGCGCGAAGCCGACCGATATGGACATCACGCCCCAACATCTTGCGTACGTGCTGCGCCTCGCCGACAACGCGCTGATTCTCGGTCAGCGCAATGCCGAGTGGACCGGCCACGGCCCGATCCTCGAAGAGGACATCGCGCTCACCAACATGAGCCTCGACCTGATCGGCCAGGCGCGCCTGCTGTACACGCACGCCGCCGAGCTCGAAAAGACGCTCACCGGCCGCGCGCGCACCGAAGACGACTACGCGTACTTCCGCGCCGAGCGCGAATTCGCCAACTACACGCTGGCCGAGCTGCCGCACTATGGCCCGCTGACCGGCACGGCGCACGCCGACAAGGACTACGCCGTCACGATCGTGCGCAACTTCCTGTATGCGTCGCTGATGGCGCATCTGTGGACGGCGCTCACGGCGTCGACCGACGCACAGCTGGCCGCGATCGCCGCGAAGTCGATCAAGGAAACGCGCTACCACGTGCATCACGCGCGCGAGTGGCTGGTTCGTTTCGGCGACGGCACGGCGGAATCGCACCGTCGCGCGCAGGCCGCGCTCGAGTATCTGATGCCCTACACGCGCGAGTTCTTCAGCCCGGACGACGTGGAACAGCACATCGCCGCGGCCGGCATCGGCCCGAACACGGCGGGGCTCGAAGCGGCCTGGCTCGAAGACGTCCGTGCAGCGCTCGACGAAGCCACGCTCACCTTGCCCGAACCGGTGAAACACATCACGACCGGCAAGCACGGCGAGCATTCCGAGCACATGGGCTTTGTGCTGGCCGAGATGCAGAGCATCGCACGCCAGCATCCCGGCGCGAGCTGGTAAGCCTCGAGAAACGAACCCGGAGCCATGACGATGACGGCCACCCTCGCACCCCGCGCTGACCTGCCCCACAGCACCGACCCCGCGCTCGAACGCGCATGGTCCGTGCTCGAAGCCGTGCCCGACCCGGAAATCCCGGTCGTATCGATCCGCGAACTGGGCATCCTGCGCGACGTGCGCCGGGCTGCCGACGGCGTGCTCGAAGTCGTCATTACGCCGACCTACTCGGGTTGCCCGGCGATGTCGCAGATTGCCGAAGATATCGGCCTCGCGCTCGATGCAGCCGGTCTGACGCCGCACCGCATCGCCACCGTGCTCGCCCCCGCCTGGACCACCGACTGGATCACCGACGACGCCCGTGAAAAGCTGCGCGCCTACGGCATCGCCCCGCCGACGGGCCAGTGCGCTAGCGGCCCGGCGCCCGGCGAGCAGGTGATCCGCTTCGTCCCCCGGCCACTGGCGGCGCCGGCCTGCCCGCGCTGCGGCTCGGTGCATACCGAACGTCTGGCGCAATTTGGCTCGACGGCCTGCAAGGCGCTGTACCGCTGCCTCGACTGCCGCGAACCCTTCGACTACTTCAAACCCTACTGATATCGATATGGCTACCCCGCAATTTCATCCGCTGCGCATCCGGGAAGTGCGGCCTGAAACCGCCGACGCGGTTTCGGTCGCCTTCGAAGTCCCCGTCGAGCTGCGCGAGCAGTATCGCTTCACGCAAGGGCAGTTCGTCACGCTGAAGACCCACATCGACGGCGAGGAAACGCGCCGCTCGTACTCGATCTGCGTCGGCGTCACCGATTACGACCGTGACGGCGAGCTGCGCATCGGCATCAAGCGCGTGCGCGGCGGGCGCTTCTCGAACTTCGCGTTCGACACGCTGCAACCGGGCCACACCATCGACGTGATGACGCCGGACGGGCGCTTCTTCACGCACCTGAATGCGGAGCAGGGCCGGCAGTATGTGGCGTTCTCGGGCGGCTCGGGCATCACGCCGGTGCTCGCGATCATCAAGACGACGCTCGAAATCGAGCCGCGCAGCACGTTCACACTGGTGTACGGCAACCGCAGCGTCGAGCAGATCATGTTCGCCGAGGAGCTCGAAGACCTGAAGAACCGCTTCATGAACCGGTTCGTGCTGTATCACGTGATGTCGGACGATCTGCAGGACGTCGAGCTGTTCAACGGCGTGCTCGACCAGCAGAAGTGCGCGGAATTCCTCGAGACGCTGATCCCGGCGGCCACCATCGACGAAGCGTTCATCTGCGGCCCCGCGCCGATGATGGACGCCGCCGAGGCTGCGCTCAAGGCTGCCGGCGTGGCGCAGGCGAACGTGCATGTCGAGCGGTTCGGCACGCCGCTGCCGCAGGCCGGCGTGCCCCCCGTCGAAATCACCGACGACATGCCCGCCGCCGACCTCGAAATCGTGCTCGACGGCAAGCGGCGCAAGCTGCGCCTGCCGTACGCGGGCGTGAGCGTGCTCGACGTCGGTCTGCGCGCCGGCCTCGCGCTGCCGTATGCGTGCAAGGGCGGCGTGTGCTGCACGTGCCGCGCGAAGGTACTCGAGGGCGAAGTGAAGATGGAAAAGAACTACACGCTGGAAGAGCAGGAAATCCGCGACGGCTATGTGCTGACGTGTCAGTGTCATCCGGTCAGCGACAAGGTCGTCGTGAGCTACGACGAACG
>NZ_DATJWR010000341.1:0-2910 GCF_035501035.1 Paraburkholderia sp. | reverse complement strand
GCGCTGTACCTCGCCGGCATCGCGAAGAAGGTCACGGTCATTCACCGCCGCGACAAGTTCCGCGCCGAGCCGATCCTGATCGACCGCCTGCTGGCAAAGGAGAAGGAAGGCGTGGTCGAGATCAAGTGGGAACACGTGCTAGACGAGGTGAAGGGCAACGACGGCGGCGTGAACGGCCTGCGCATCAAGAACGTGAAGACGGGCGCGACGACCGACATCGAACTGCAGGGCCTGTTCGTCGCGATCGGGCACAAGCCGAACACGGATATCTTCGAAGGCCAGCTCGAGATGAAGAACGGCTACATCATCACGAATGGCGGCCTGAACGGCAACGCCACCGGCACGAGCGTGCCGGGCGTGTTCGCAGCCGGCGACGTGCAGGACCACGTCTACCGCCAGGCCATCACGAGCGCGGGCACCGGCTGCATGGCCGCGCTCGACGCGCAGCGCTATCTTGAGACCATCGACGAACTCGGCCAGGCGCATGTGATGAGCGCCGAAGCCGACCGTTAAGGCGCGTCGCCCCGGCCGCGCAGGCGGCCGGGAACGCACGAGGCGCCGGGCCGCTAAAATAGCGACCTGATGCCCGACGGCGCACCTGCAACGAGGGCCGCGGCCAGCCAGCCGGCGGCCCTTGGCTTTTGTGGCGGCCCGTGCGCAGGTCGAAGGCAAGCCGCCTCGCGACTGCGCCCACGTGCACCCGCGTGCGCAACCGACCGATTCACCCAGCGTCTTTCGCCATGCCCAAGAACGTGCCCCACCCGGGCGAGCCCAAGCGCCCCACCGCTGCGCGTCCTGCCCCGGCGCCCGTAGCCGCTCCCGCACCGGCCGAGTCTGCCGCCGGCAAGGTGCAGTCAGGCTTCGCGGGTCTCGACAGCCTGCGCGACGCGCTCAAGGCGCAGACCCGCCAGCGCGAGCGTGAGCGCACGGCCGCGCGTGCGGCACGCGTCGAGGCCGCCGCCGACAGCGAACTCTTTCGCCGTGAGGTTGGCGCGGTCGCGCCGCTCAATGCGCCGCCGCGCGCGCAGCCGCGCCGCGAATCGCCCGTGCCCCTGCCACTGCAAACGCAGCTCGACGAGCAAGCCGTGCTGCACGAAGCGATCTCCGACGAATTCGATCCGGAGGCGTATCTCGACACCGACGAATCGCTCTTCTACCACCGCCCCGGCGTGAGCGCCGAAGTCGTGAAAAAGCTGCGGCGCGGCACGTGGATCGTGCAGGCCCAGCTCGACCTGCACGGCATGCGCCGCGAGGAGGCGCGCGAGGCGCTGCAGGTTTTCATTCGCGAAGCGGTCAAGCGTGGGCTGCGTTGCGTGCGCGTGATCCATGGCAAGGGGCTCGGCTCGGTCGGCAAGGAGCCGGTGCTGAAGGGCAAGGTTCGCGCGTGGCTCGTGCAGAAAGACGAGGTGATCGCGTTCAGCCAGGCGCGGCCGCATGACGGCGGCGCGGGCGCGGTGCTCGTGCTGCTGCAGCCGCATCCGGTCGGGCATGGGCAGCATCATCAGATGCGCTGACCGGTTCCGTCACCACTAAAACCACAAGACGCCATGAAAAAACCCCGTTGACTGCATAAGCAGCAACGGGGTTTTTTATCGCACGCGGAAAATCCGGCGCGCGAAGGTCAGGCGATGCGCTCTTCCGTCTTCGGATCGAACAGCACGGCCTTCGAAACGTCGAACAGCAGCTCCATGTTGTTGAGCGGCTGCGGATTCGAGCCCGGGTGCACGCGGCTCACCACGCGCTTGCCGTTGACCTGCGCGAACACGAGCGTGTCCGGCCCGGTCGGCTCGATCACGTCGACATTCACCGTGTGGCGCTGCAACTCGTGGCCGTGACCGTCGTGCGAGCTGCGCGCGTCGGTGATGCGCTCGGGGCGCAGGCCCAGCACCACGTTCTGGCCAATGTGCCCGCGCAACTTGTTCGCCTCGAACGGCAGATTCAGCACGTTGCGCGCAACGCCCGTATCGAGCTCGAGGCCAACGCCGCTGCCCTGCTCCACGAGCTTGCCTTCGATGAAGTTCATCGGCGGCGCGCCGATGAAGCCCGCCACGAAGAGGTTCGACGGCGAATCGTAGATTTCCTGCGGCGCGCCGAACTGCTGCACGATGCCGTCTTTCATCACGGCGATGCGGTCGCCGAGCGTCATCGCTTCGATCTGGTCGTGCGTCACGTACACGATCGTCGTGCCGAGGCGCTGATGCAGCAGCTTGATTTCCGAGCGCATCTCGATACGCAGCTTCGCGTCGAGGTTCGAGAGCGGCTCGTCGAACAGGAACATGACCGGATCGCGCGCGAGCGCACGGCCCATCGCCACGCGCTGGCGCTGGCCGCCCGAGAGCTGGCCCGGCTTGCGGTCGAGCAGGTGCTCGATCTGCAGCAGCTTCGACACGCGGCCGACGATCTCCGACTGCTCGGCCTTGGGCACCTTGCGAATGTTCAGGCCGAACGAGATGTTCTCGCGCACCGTCATCGACGGGTAGAGCGCGTACGACTGGAACACCATCGCGATATCGCGATCTTTCGGCGAGAGGTTGTTCACCACCTTGCCGTCGATGGAGATCTCGCCCTTGGTCACGGTTTCGAGACCGGCGATCATGTTGAGCAGCGTCGACTTCCCGCAGCCCGAGCCGCCGACGAGAATCAGGAACTGGCCGTCCTCGATGTCGATGTTCACGCCCTTGAGGACGGGCACCCCGTTCGGGTAGGTCTTGTAGACGTCGCGAATGGAAAGGCTTGCCATACTGTGAATCCTCTTCTCAAACTTTCGGTTTAGCCCTTCACCGCGCCCGCCGTGAGACCGCGCACGAAGTAGCGGCCGGCGATCACGTAGACGAGCAGCGTGGGCAGCGCGGCGATGATCGCGCCGGCCATGTCGACGTTGTATTCCTTCACGCCCGTGGACGTGTTCAC
>NZ_DATJWR010000340.1:0-2483 GCF_035501035.1 Paraburkholderia sp. | reverse complement strand
GTGGCGATGCCGCAGGCGAACAGGTCGGCGCTGATGAGGAAGGCGATCTGGTCCTTCGGCAGCCCGATCGCGCCGCCGATGATGAGCGGCACGGCAACCGCGCCTGCATACATCACGAGCACGTGCTGGATGCCGAGCGTGAGCAACTGGCCGAACGGCAGGCGCTCGTCGCAGGGGTGGACGTGCTTCTGGCCAGACCGCTGGACGGTGTGGTCCTCAATGCCCTTGGCTTGCATGTCGTCTGTCTCCGTCTGTTTGATTAAGGATATGGCCTCCAAGGTATGCGGTAGGAAAACTTGCAACAAGACCGCTGGGGACTATTCCGTGCTTTCCGGGGGTGATATGCACCCGGTCGGCTGGATGGGTGACATAAGGGCGGGATCGGCCCAATTGGGCCGCGCGCGGCCGGGCAATGGCGGCTTCGACGTGCGCCATTTCGGACCGCGCTTGCGGCGGTGCAAGGCGGGAAGTCCCCTGTTTCATGCTGTTGCAAGCCTTAGCCGCTTGTGCGCAGCGGCGTGGGCCTGGCGGCGCCGCGGCCGACACGGGGAGTGCGTGCCTGTTGTTGCGCAGGCCAACGATGCGCGGCGGGTCGTGTCACATATGGCCGCGCCGTTATGATGTCTATTTCGAATCCAGAATGTGAACGAATTTGCATCGCGACGAGACCTACCGGGTTAACCCGCGAAAGCGTGTTTTTCGTGCCGAAATCGGCTGTGTTGCAAGCGGGTTCGCTGCATGTTTGAAAACAGCGCCCGATGCGTTCTTCGCATCGCTTATCTCGCGACGCTTCACGCCGGTATGATGGCCTTTTCCGGCCCTCCGATCCGTTTCGCACACCATTCCGCACACCGTCTCCCATGAGTCCATTGCAAAAGCGCTTTCTCGGCATCGATCTTGGCACCGGTTCACTCAAACTAGGCATCTTCGATGGCGACGGCATCGAGCGCGCAACCGCGAGCGTTGCCTATGCGCTCGAAACGCCGCAGCCCGGCTGGGCCGAGATGGCCGTCGAGCGCTGGTGGAGCGCGCTCGTCGAGGCGTGCGCGAAGCTGCCCGAAAGCGAGCGCGCCGCGGTGCGCGCGATCGGCTTTTCCGGGCAGATGCATGGCGTCGTGCTCACTGACGCTGCGGGCCGCGCGTTGCGCCCCGCGATGCTGTGGCCCGACACGCGCGCGCATGCGCTGCTCGATGCATGGCCCGACGACCCCGCGCATCCGCAACCCAATCCCGTTGCGCCCGGCATGGCGGGCCCGCTGCTGCGCTGGGTGCTGCAGCACGAGCCGCAAGTCGCGCAGGCCGCACGCTGGGCGCTGCAGCCGAAAGACTGGCTGCGTGTGGCGCTGGGCGGCGCGTTCGCCGCCGATCCCTCGGACGCGTGCGCGACCGCGCTCGCCGCACCCGACGGCGCGTGGGACTTCGCGCTGATCAACCGCCTTGGCTTGCCCGCGCGCTGGTTCGCGCCGCTGGCCGCTTCGCATGCAGCGAGCGGCACGCTGAGCGACGCTGCCGCGCAGGCGCTGGGGCTGCTCGCCGGCATCGTGCTCGCGACGGGCGCGGGCGACACGCCTTGCGCCGCGCTCGGCAGCGGCCTCGCCGATGAAGGCGACGCGCTCCTCACCACCGGCACCGGCGGCCAGATCGTCGTGACCTCGCGCAGCGAACCCTCCGCGCGTCGCGGGCTGCATCGCTACCGCTCGGCCACGGGCGGCTGGTACACGATGGCCGCCATGCAGAACGTGGGTGTAGCGCTTGAAGCAGCGCGCGGCTGGTTGTCATACGATTGGGCCCTCGCCTACGCGGATGCGTTCGCCGCGCCGCCTTCCGCAACGCTCACGTTCCTGCCTTACCTGAGTGGCGAGCGCTCGCCGTGGCTCGACCCTACGGCGCGCGGCGGCTGGCTCGGCGCTTCGCTTGGCGACACCCGCGGCACGCTGATGCGCTCGGCGTTCGAGGGCGTGGCATTCGCGTTGCGCGCGGGCCTGGACGCGGTACGCGGCACCGGCATCGGTGAAGGCGAATTCGCGAGCGAGGGCACGCGCGATCATGCCCAAACCGGCCAGCCCGTGCCGACGCTCAAGCTCGCGGGCGGCGGCTCGGTCGATGCGCGCTGGCGGCAATTGCTCGCCGACGCGCTCGACGCCAGCCTCTACGCGATCGACTGCCCGAACGCGGCGGCGCGCGGCGCGGCGCTGCTCGGCGGCCTCGCGTGCGGGCACTGGCGTATGCGCGATCTCGCGGCGCTCGCGCCGGCGGCGACGCTGGTGTCATCGCCGGGCGAGGACGCGGCGCTTGCGCAGTCGCCTGGACACCCCCCGCTTGGGCAGCCGCGTGCACAACCCCTTGCACAACGTTACGCGCGCTTCATCGATCTGTACGGCCGCGTGCGAACCTGGTTCGCACCTGCGGCGCGATGAAGCGCATAGCCACCACCGATTCACAGGAGCAACGAAGATGAAAACGAAAGCCGCCGTCGCATGGAA
>NZ_DATJWR010000339.1:0-3956 GCF_035501035.1 Paraburkholderia sp. | reverse complement strand
CCGGGCTCGGTATTCGCGGCATCCGTCACGCAGCGGGCGGCCTGCATCTGTAACGGGAAACGCGTCATGACCGCCTCGACCATCGTCATCGTCATCGTCGGCGCAGGCCAGGCCGGCGCGCTCGCCGCCGCCGAACTGCGCCGGCAAGGCTACGCGGGCCGCCTCGTGCTGATCGGCGAAGAAGCCCACGCGCCTTATGAACGGCCGCCGCTTTCGAAAGACGTGCTGCTCCAGCCGCAAACCGCGCGCTGCGCCATTCACGCAGAAGGCTTCTACGCGGAGCACGCGATCGAGCTGAAACTCGGCGTGGCCGCAACCGCGCTCGACGCGCAGGCTCGTACGGTCATGCTCTCCAGCGGCGAGACGATTGCCTTCGACAAGCTGCTGCTCGCCACGGGCGCACGCGTGCGGCGCCTGCCGATGCTCGACGCGCTCGGCGGCCTCGGCGAAAGCGTCCACACGTTGCGCACGCTCGACGACGCGCAGCGCCTTTTACCGGTTCTGCAACCGGGCAAGCGTGTGCTGCTGGTGGGCGCGGGCGTGATCGGCCTCGAACTCGCTTCTAGCGCAGTTGATCTCGGCGCGCAGGTCACCGTGATCGAGCAGGCGCCGCGCGCGATGATGCGTTGCGCGCCGCCCGTTCTGAGCGCGCATTTGTGCGTCGTGCACCGCGCGCGTGGCGTGGCGCTGCATCTGGGCTCGCCGCTCGCGGCGGCGGCGCGCGAGCGCGGCGAGATCGTGCTGACGCTCGAAGACGGCACGCGCCTCACGGGCAACGCGGTGATCTACGGCATCGGCGTCGAACCCGAGACCACGCTCGCCCAGGCAGCCGGCCTGCACGTTGAAAACGGCATCGTGATCGACGCGCAATGCCGCACCTCGCACGCGCACGTCTACGCGGCGGGCGACGCCGCCACCCAGTGGGACGAAGCGAGCGGCCGCCACCAGCGTCGCGAAACGTGGGAAAACGCGAACCAGCAAGCGCAGACGGCCGCACGCGCGATACTCGGCCTCGCGCCCGAGGCACGCGAAGCCGACTGGTTCTGGACCGATCAATGCGGCCTCAACATCCAGTTCGCCGGCGACATGGCCGCGCCCGAATGGCTCGCGCGAGGCACGCTCGACACGCCACCCTGCGTGCTGTTCGGTCTCGATGGCGAAGGCGCGCTCGTGGGCGCGATCACCGTAAATCAGGGACGTGACATGCGCAGCGCGAAAGCGCTGATCGGCAAGCGCGCGCGCATCGCGCGCGAAACGCTCGCAGATCCTGCGCAGAATCTGCGTAATCTGGCGCGCGAATTTGCCTGATTTTGGCTGACCTTGCCTGATGCTCACCAGCGCAAGACCCGGCCGAAATCGCACGTTTCACCCGATTCGAGAAAAGCGCTTGCAAGCGCGCGCGAGTGTCTCTATAATTCGCGCCTCGACAGGCTCGTAGCTCAGTTGGTTAGAGCACCACCTTGACATGGTGGGGGTCGTTGGTTCGAATCCAATCGAGCCTACCAACGAACATGCAGTAAAGAAGCTGTACCTTGCAGCATCTTGTGAATGACGCATTCCCTCGCGGGTCTGCGTCATTTTCTTTTGGTGCCCTAATCATGTGCGCGGCGATTCATTGCGCGCATCGACGAACGTGGAAGCGTCATCTCGCGCGAGGAAAACGCAACCTTGCAGTGAGTGCTCGCGGATCAGCGGCCCGGCGCGAAGGCGTCGCCGTCTAGCGATAGTTCACGCTCCGCCAGCAGGTCGGCAAGCAGTTGCGCACTGCCCAGCGCGAGCGTGAAGCCGAGCGCGCCGTGCCCCGTGTTGAGCCACAGGTTGCGAAAGTGCGTCGCGCCGATCAGCGGCTTGCTGTCGGGCGTGGCAGGACGCATGCCGGTCCACGTCTGAATGGCTTCGTAATTGCCGGCAGCGGGAAACGTTTCGCGCGCCTGGCGCGTGAGCAGCGCGATGCGCTCCTCGTCGGCGTGCGGGTTCATGCCCGTGAGATCCACCATGCCCGCAATGCGCAAACGCTCGCCGAGCGGCGCGTAGACCACCTTGTGATGGGCATCCGTAATCGAGATGCGTGGCGCGCCCTGCGCATTCGCATTGGGCAGCGTGAGGCTGTAGCCCTTGAGCGGATATACGGGCACGTTCACGCCCATTGCTGCGAGCATCGGCTGACTCTGAAACCCCAGGCAGACCACGAACGCGTCGGCCTCGATGTCGCCCTTCGAGGTTTGCGCGGCGAGCACCCGCAGCCCCTTCGTGCGCAGGCCCGAAAACTCGGTGGCAATCTGCAGGTCCACGCCGTCGCGCTGCGCCGCGCGTGCGAGGCCGCGCGTGAACTGGTCGCAATCGGCGGCCTCTTCGCCCGGCGTGTGAATGCCGCCCGCAATCTCCCCGCCGATATGCGCGAGCGCGGGCTCGAGCGCAACGCACGCCGCGCCTTCGAGCACGTGCTGCACGCAACCCAGTTGCGCCTGGTATTCGGCCTGGCGGCGCGCGAGCGCGAAGCTTTCCTGATCGCGATAGACCACGAGCTTGCCGTTGCGCACGTAGTCGAACGCGAGCGATTCGCGCTCGGCGACTTCATGCATGAGACGCTGGCTCAGAAAGCCGAGGCCAAGCAGTTCGGCCGTGGTCGCGCGGCTGCGCGCGCGCGTGCAGGCGCGCAGGAACGCAGCGCACCAGCGCCATTGATGCGGATCCAGCCGCGGCACGAAACGCAGCGCGGCTTCGCGCGAAAAGAGCCATTGCGGCAGCTTCGGCAGCACTGAAGGGTCGGCCAGCGGCGCCACGTAGCTGTAGCTGAGCTGGCCGCCATTGGCGTGGCTCGTTTCGCGCGCCACGTCCGCGTGACGTTCGACGAGCGTCACCTCATGTCCGTCGCGCACAAGCGCATACGCCGTCGTCACGCCGATCACCCCACCGCCCAAAACGCATACTCGCATAGTGTGTCGTTCTCTCTGGCTTGCGGCCGAACCTTTCCGGCCCATGCCGCCAGTCTCGCCGGGAACGAAACGGAACTCAACTGCGAATTGCGTGCGGGAGATGACCTCCGGTCAAACGGATCCGCCGGGCGATGGGGCGACGGTCTCTACCACGCCCCTCGAACGTTGTTCGCGCAACGGTTGCGCGATCCGCCCGCTCAGGCCAGCGCCGAGAGGGTCCGCAGGCCCGCAAGGGCGTCGGCAGTCGCGGCGCGCGTCGGGTGTGCGCCAGTCTGCCCCGCACCGCCCAGGTTGAACACCGCCACGGCTTCACGCAACGCGTCGGCCTGCGCTTCGAGCGATTGCGCGGCGGCCGCCGCTTCCTCGACGAGCGCCGCGTTGCGCTGCGTGACCTCGTCGATCTGTGCGATCGCGCGGTTCACCTGCTCGATGCCGTCGCTTTGCTCGAGCGTGGCGGTTTCAATCCCGGTCATGATCCCGCTCACGCGCGCCACCGCGTCGCGTGCTTCGTCCATCGTGCGGCGCGCGTCTTCCACGAGGCGCGCGCCCGCGCCGACCGTCGCCACCGAGTGGGAGATCAGTTCCTTGATCTCCTTGGCCGCCGTGCCCGAGCGCTGCGCGAGGCTGCGCACCTCGCTCGCCACGACCGCGAAGCCGCGACCCTGCTCGCCCGCACGCGCCGCCTCCACGGCCGCGTTGAGCGCGAGGATGTTGGTCTGGAACGCAATGCCCTCGATGATGCCGGTGATTTCCTCCACCTTCTGCGACGACGCCGAGATGTCGTTCATCGTCGCGTTCACGCGCGCCACCACGTCGGCGCCGCGCGTGACGGTTTGCAGCGCGCCCTGCGCGAGCCCGCTCGCCTCCTTCGCGCCGGACGTGTTCTGGCGCACCGCCGCCGAAAGCTCCTCGAGGCTCGCTGCCGTTTGCTCGAGCGCGGCCGCCTGCTGCGAAGTGCGATCCGAGAGGTCCACGTTGCCCGAAGCGATCTGCTTCGCGCCCTGCGTGATCTCGTGCGTG
>NZ_DATJWR010000338.1:0-16156 GCF_035501035.1 Paraburkholderia sp. | reverse complement strand
GATCACGGAAAAGAACCTGCACGCGGTGGGCTGGGTGATTCTCGCGATGACGGTCGTGATCCTCGCCTACGACCAGTTCCTGTTCCGCCCGCTCGTGGCATGGGCCGACAAGTTCCGCATGGAGACCACGAGCTCGGGCGAGGCGCCCGAATCGTGGCTGCTCGACCTGATCCGCCGCACCCATCTCATTCATCAACTGCTCGTGCCGCTCGGCTGGCTTTTCGCCAAGGCCGCGCGCGTGCCGCTGCAACTGCCGTCGTTCCCGGGCATCTCGCTCGCCGCGCCGGCCGCACGAAGCCGCAGCAGCGGGCGCAACCGCATCGGCGACGTGCTCTGGGCCGTGTTCGTGATCGCGCTGACCGTGTTCGTGGTGTGGCGCGTCGTGGCCTTCGTGCGCACGGGCGTCACGCTCGGCGAGGTCTGGCACGTGCTCGGCCTCGGCTTCATCACGCTCCTTCGCGTGATGTTGCTGATCGCGATCGCCTCGGTGATCTGGGTGCCGCTCGGCGTCCTGATCGGGTTGCGCCCGGCGCTCGCCGAGAAGATCCAGCCGCTCGCGCAGTTCCTCGCGGCGTTCCCGGCGAACCTGCTGTTCCCTGTGTTCGTCATCGTGATCGTGCGCTTTCACCTGAACCCTGACATCTGGCTGTCACCGCTGATCGTGCTCGGCACCCAGTGGTATATCCTGTTCAACGTGATCGCCGGCGCGACCGCCTATCCGAACGACTACAAGGAAGCGGCAAAGAACTTCCGTATCCGCGGCTGGCAGTGGTGGCGCCAGGCAATGCTGCCGGGCATTTTCCCGTACTACGTCACGGGCGCGATCACGGCCTCGGGCGGTGCGTGGAATGCGAGCATCGTCTCCGAGTTCGTGCAGTGGGGCGATACGAAGGTGGTCGCGCACGGCCTCGGCGCCTATATCGCGCAAACTACCGCAGCGGGCGACTATCCGAAGATCATTCTCGGCATTGCCGTCATGTCGCTGTTCGTGACGCTGTTCAACCGCCTGCTGTGGCGTCCGCTATACACGTATGCCGAGTCCCGTCTGCGGCTCGACTGATCGAACTACGAAGGATCGAAGGTAACGCGATGCAAAACCCCAAGACGCTGAGCGCCGCGCACGGCGACGTGCTGACGGCCCCGAACCCGCCGCGCCTCGGCGAAGAAATCCTGAACGTGAAGGACGTGTGCCGGGGCTTCAACAAGAACCAGGGCGAACTGCTCGTGCTCGATGACGCCAACCTCTCGCTGCGCGAGGGCGAGATCGTCGGGCTGCTGGGCCGCTCGGGCTCGGGCAAGTCCACGCTGCTGCGCATCATCGCCGGCCTGATCTCGCCGACTTCGGGCGAAGTCACCTGGCGCGGCAGGCCGCTCGACGGCCCGGCCGAGGGTGTCGCGATGGTGTTCCAGACGTTCGCGCTGTTCCCGTGGCTCACGGTGCTCCAGAACGTGGAAGCGGGTCTCGAGGCGCAGGGCGTGGGCGCGCGCGAGCGGCGCGAGCGCGCGCTGGCCGCGATCGACCTGATCGGTCTGGACGGCTTTGAAAACGCTTACCCGCGCGAGCTCTCGGGCGGCATGCGCCAGCGCGTGGGCTTCGCGCGTGCGCTCGTGGTCGACCCCATGCTCATGCTGATGGACGAGCCGTTCTCGGCGCTCGACGTGCTGACCGCCGAAACGCTGCGCACCGACCTGCTCGACCTGTGGACGCAAGGGCGGCTGCCGATCAAGTCGGTGCTGATCGTCACGCACAATATCGAGGAAGCGGTGTTCATGTGCGACCGCATTCTCGTGCTGTCGTCGAATCCGGGCCGCGTCGTGGCCGAGATCAAGGTGCCGTTCAACCATCCGCGCAATCGCCTGGACCCGGTGTTCCGCAAGCTCGTGGACGACATCTACGCGAAGATGACCGCGCGCCAGACCGGCGAGGCGACGAAGAAGGGGCTCGAACTCGGCAGTTGGCTGCCTCGCGTGTCCACCAACCTGATGGCCGGTCTGATCGAAACGCTGGCGGCCGCTCCCTACCACGGCCGCGCCGACATGCCGGAAATCGCGCGCACGCTGCATCTCGAAGTGGACGACCTGTTCCCGATCGCCGAAATGCTCCAGCACCTGGGCTTTGCCGACGTGCGCGAAGGCGACGTGCTGCTCACGCCGCCCGCGCGCGTGTTCGCGGAATTCGGCACGCAGGAGCGCAAGATGATGTTCGCCGAGCATCTGCTGCGTCACGTGCCGCTCGCGGCGCGGATCAAGAAGGTACTCAACGAGCGTCCCGGACATCGCGCGCCGCGCGTGCGCTTCGAGCAGGAGCTGGAGGACTCGCTCTCCGACGGCGCTGCGGAGGAAACGCTCGACACCGTGATCGACTGGGGCCGTTACGGCGAGATCTTCTCGTACAACGACCAGTCGGAGATCTTCAGTCTCGAAGACGTGGAGTCCTGAGCGCCGCGTGACGTGATGCGTGCGCTCGATGCACGCCCCGCGCGTGCATGAAAGAAGCGGTCGCCTCGGCGACCGTTTTTCGTTTGCCGCCGTGCGCGCCGCGGCCAGGCGCTACTGCGAGACGCTACTGCAGCGTGCCCCAGCGCTCCACGGCCGGCTCGGCCGTCGCCCACTTCCAGCCCGACGGGTCCTGGCAGACGCTCGCCGTGAACCACTGCTCGGGCGCGTTGGCCGCGTCGCCGTCCTGCACCGAGAACACGAAATCCTTGCACAGCGTGAGCGCCGTCGCGAATGCGCGCGTCACGCGCACCTGACCGTGGCCGTTTTCCACGGGCAACCCGTGCTTGATGCGCCAGATGTCGAAGCCGCCCACGGGCAGGCGGCCGGCCGTCTCGGCGATCAGATCCTGCTGGTCCGCGTGCATGTTCTTCATGAAACGGTTGACGGCTGCGTCGGTGGCGGCCTGCACGGCGATGCCCACGCCCACGCCCACTGCCGGGTTGGCCGTGACGATGCCGGTGGCCGCGGCGGCGGCGGCCCCGCTTGCCGCGCCGATCGATGCGCAGCCGCTCGCCACGAGCGCCATGCCCGCGCAGAGCGAGGCCAGCGCGACGAGTTTCGCTCGGCGCGGCATCGACCGAACCGGGCTCGCGTCATCCTTCGCGGCGTGCGGCTCGTGCTTCGCGCTCGCGCGTACCTTCACGACGCTCATTGCAGCGCGCCCCAACGGTCGGTGGCGGGCTCGGCCGAGGCCCACTTCCACTTGTCGCCGTCGCGGCAGACGGAGGCGACGAAGAACGCACTCGAAGCGGCCTTGTCCTTCGTGGCCTCGTGATCGACGGAGAACACGATCTCCTTGCAATCGAGCGCGCCACTGCTGATCGCGCGGCTCACGGTCACGCGGCCGTGCTCGTCGTCTTCGATCGGGAACGAATGCGTGATCGACCACGGTGCGACGGCGCCGACCTCGAGCGGGCCCGCCGCCTTCGCAATGCTGTCCTGGGTGTTGCGGTGCACGACGCGCTCCGAATACTGCACGCCGGCCTTGGCGGCGGCCACGGCGCCAAGGCCGATGCCGGTCGCCACGGCGGCGTTGCTCGTGACCTTCGATGCGATCGCAGCACCGCCAATGCCGGCGCCCGTTTGCGCGCCTTCCGAGTAGAGCGAGCTGCAGGCCGAGCACGCGAGGCTTGCAGCGGCAGCCAGCAGTGTCAGCGAGATGGCGCGTCGCCGGGGGGGCCAAGTGCGGGGGAGTTGGAGAGGCGGCGCGCCGACCGTCGTTTCGGCGACCGTGAGGCCAGGTGGCGGTGCGATCCGCACCCGAGTACTTCGTTCTTGCATGTTCTTTCCCTGCCACTTGCCGGATGAGCCCGCGTTGCGCGGACATCCAGCACGTTTGCGTACTTTACGTGCTGCGGATTGTGCAGCATGGGGTTGCGTGCGGGGATAGGGAAAGTGCAAGAAATTGAAAAAGGGCGTGCGCGGCGAGCCGATCTTTGATCGGCAGCGCCTGCTGCGGTTGCGTGATTGTTGCACGATCAAGCAACAATCACCTTGCGAGGCGGGCGGCCGCGTTCACGCTTCGCGCGCGTCCGGATCTCCGGTAGCCTCGGCGTCGCCTTCGTCGGCGCCGTAGCTGCCAAGCCGGTTGTAGAGCGTCTTGAGGCTCACGCCGAGCGTGCGCGCCGCGAGCCGCTTGTCGCCCCCGCAATACTTGAGTGTGCCGAGAATGATCTGCTTTTGCGCATCGGCGAGCGGCGTGCCGATCCAGACGCTCATCGCATCGCCCTGCGTGACGGGCTTCTTCACGCGCGGCACGAGCTGCGGATGCGCGATCTCCACGACCTTCTCCGCGAGGATGAACGCGCGGTACACCGCGTTCCTGAGCTCGCGCACGTTGCCGGGCCACGACCAGTTGCGCACGGTTTCGAGCGCGCGCTTGCTGAAGGCCTTCTGCGTGCCTTCCTGCTCGTTGAGTTCGCTCAGGAAATGCTGCGCGAGCAATTCGCGGTCGTGCTCGCGCTCGCGCAGCGGCGGCGCGCGCAGCGGAAACACGGCGAGCCGGTACATCAGGTCCTCGCGCAGGCAGTTTTCCTTCACGGCCGTCACGGGGTCGCGGTTGGTTGCGGCGATGATGCGCACGTCGCCGCGAATCGCCTCGTTGCCACCCACCGGAAAGTACTCGCCGGTTTCGAGCGCGCGCAGCAGCTTCACCTGATGCAGCAGCGCCATTTCCGTGATTTCGTCGAGGAACAGCGTGCCGCCGCGCGCTTGCTCGAAGTGGCCGTCGCGCGACTGGATGGCGCCCGTGAAGCTGCCTTTTTCGTGACCGAAGAGTTCGGTTTCGATCAGCTCGTCGGGGATCGCGCCGCAGTTCACCGCGACGAACGGACCGTCGCGGCGTCCGCTCTGAGCGTGGATCGTGCGGGCGATGAGCTCCTTGCCCGTGCCCGATTCGCCGACGATGAGCGCGGTGGCGTCGGTCACGGCCACCCGTTCGATCTGCGCATAAAGGTCCAGCATGACCGCCGACGAGCCGTACAGCAGACCGTACGACTGCAAACCTGCGATGCGTGCGTCGGCGTCCTGTGCGGTATTTCGTTTCGCGGCGGCCGAGCCCGGCTCGATTGACGCCATAGGGATGTTCGTCCTGCAAAGGTAGTGCGGGCGTTCGCTTTGGCGCGCATTTGCGTGTCGCCATGCCTATCGGCACAGCTCTGCACGTGTTGGCGCGTTTCGGCGATCAGGCCCTGCGATCCGGGGCTGGCCGTCCAGGACAGGTGCGGAACTTGCCGCTCCGACGGCCGCGAGGTTTGCATCTCGTAAACATTTAACCACTGCCGCGCATGAGTGGGCAATGAAAGTGCCCAAGGCAAGAAGGCCGAAGGCGCATGCCGCGCCGGACTATCTGCCGCTCCAGTGCTGGCTTTTCCGCGGTTTTGTCCGCTTTTGCGTTCGAAGGGGCGCACGCGCGAGTGCCAGTGGCACGTATTGTGCTGCGGAACTTGAGCAAGGTTCGCGCCGTCTGCGTCTTCAGGGGCGGCGCATCCGTCACGCCTCGGGCGATGCCATGCGTCTTCCATTTCTCAAGAGGCGTATCTGGGAGAAAGCGATATGTCGAAGAACATCAATGGTTGGGTAGGGAAGCTCGTGACCGTCGGCGCGCTCGGCGCCATGGCGGGCATGCTGGCCTGGCGTTTCTCGCAGCGTCACCGCATGCAACGGCAATCCTTCTATCGCGATCTGAGCCGCTGGGAGGGCGAGGGCGGCTCGCTTGCCGACACGTCCGACACGAGCGGCGAGAACGGCATGGCCGCCGAAATGGCGATGGCGGGCGGCGGCGCCGTGCGCGAGCGAAGCGATATGTCCGGGCAGGGCGTGAAGGGCGCAATGCCGAATGGCGCAAGCGGCGCCAGTGCTACGAACGGCGCGGCCGGCTCGCCCTGGCCGTTTCCGCATGGCTAGGCGAGGGCGGCCGCGCCGCGCGAGAGCCGTGCCCGGTTATCTCGAATAAGTCTATAATAGTCATATTCAGAACAATCGAGGCTCGGGCAGCATGCAATTCGCGGCATTGTTGCTCGTATATAGCAAAATCGCGTAGTAAACCGGTACCGGCTTGTTCGCCGTCTTTGGCGTGCGTGCGGCCGTTTCGTACTCCACTTCAGCGCAACATCGTACGCCGCGCCTTCCGCGACGCCGGGCAATACCGTCCGGTGCGGCTGCTCGGGCCGAGACGCTGTCGCTCTGGAGCCATTCACCTAGCCAGGCTGACGAGACGCGATGCCACATGTATTGATTGTCGATGACGATGCCGAGACCCGCGAGGCGCTCGCGACTGTCGTGAGCGAAGACGGGCTCACCACGGCCCAGGCAGGCGACCTGCGCGAGGCGCGCATCCAGCTCGTGCGGCAGATGCCGGACGTAGTCTTCACCGACCTGAAGCTGCCCGACGGCAGCGGCACTGACCTCTTCGAGGACCTCGATCCGCGCTCGGGCGTGGAGCTCGTGGTCATCACGGGCCACGCGAGCGTGGAGACGGCTGTCGATGCGCTGAAGTCCGGCGCAATCGATTACCTCGTCAAGCCGATCAACCTCCAGCGCGTGAAGGCGATCCTGAACCGCCTGCCGCGCGCGGGCGACCTCAAGGCCGAAATCGGCACGCTGCGCGGCGAATTGCGCCGCATGGGGCGCTTCGGCCTGATGCTCGGCAATTCGCCCGCCATCCAGGATGTCTACGACCAGATCAGCCGCGTTGCGCCCACGCCGGCCTCGGTCATGCTGGTGGGCGAATCGGGCACCGGCAAGGAAGTGGCCGCGCAGACCATCCACCAGCTGAGCCTGCGGCGCAAGCACGAATTTCTTGCGGTGAACTGCGGGGCGATCTCGCCCAACCTGATCGAGTCGGAAATGTTCGGCCACGAGCGGGGGTCGTTTACGGGCGCCGACCGTCAGCACAAGGGCTACTTCGAGCGTGCGAATGGCGGCACGCTGTTCCTCGACGAGATCACCGAGATGCCGGTCGAGCTGCAGGTGAAGCTGCTGCGCGTGCTCGAGACCGGCATGTTCATGCGCGTGGGCACGACCAAAGAGATCGAGACCGACGTGCGTCTGATCGCGGCGACCAACCGCGACCCCGAGCAGGCCGTGGAGGAGGGCAAGCTGCGTCTGGACCTCTATCACCGCCTGAACGTGTTTCCGATCACCCTGCCGCCGCTGCGCGAACGCGGCAAGGATGTCGAGCTGCTCGCCCAGGCGTTCCTCGACGAGCTCAACGAGCGCCACGGCACCAAAAAGCAGTTTCCTGCGGCCGTGCGCGAGATGCTGGCGACTTACCCGTGGCCGGGCAACGTGCGCGAGCTCAAGAACTACGTGCAGCGCGCGCACATCATGTCGGGCAACGACGGCGACTTTACGGCGACGGTGCCGCTGCAGATCTCGCTCTCGAAGCCGGTAGCGGGCACCGCGGTGACGATCCCGTTCGGCACTTCGCTTGCCGACGCCGATCGCCAGCTCATTCTCGCGACGCTCGAGCAGTGCGGCGGCGTGAAAACGCGCGCGGCGGAAATTCTCGGCATCAGCTTGAAGACGCTTTATAACCGGCTCGTCGAGTACGGTAACGAAGGTGGCGGGAAGGGCGACGCGCCCGCGCGCGTGGCCGGCAGCGTCTGAGAGGCGCGCCCGTGCGCTGGCCCTCGTGCGTGCCGCGCGGGAGGTACGACGCTTGCAGTGTGAGTTTCGCGTCCACGATGAGGAGCGAACGATGCCGAGCTGCAAAACCAGTGATAGCGTCCGCGTGAGGCCTTGGCTCGCGCATACCCCGCAACCCGATGAACCTCCTCCGGATCAGCCCGGCGAGCCCGATGTGCCGCCAATCGGCGATCCGCCGCCGCAGCCGGGTGAAGTGCCGCAATCGGGAGCGTAGCGATACCCATCGCGTGCCCGCCGATCCGCTCTTTCGCTGCACGCCGGAGCGTGTTCAGCACGGGTATTGCCTGCGCGCGGCACGAACCGCCCAGGCAGGCCACGCAGTCCGCTTCCGCGAGACTTTCGCCGCGCAGCACGAAACTGACGCTTTTTATGTACTAGTTACAAACGCTTCGCCATTTTTACCGGCAAATTCACGCGGCGGACCCTAGACTATGAAAAACGCCGCCGCCGTGTGGCCGCCTTCCGCTGGAGGCATCGAGATGAGACATCCTGCCTTGCGCCGTTCCGCACGATATTCGGGCAAGCGTGGCCCGCGCGATTCGCAAGAGAAGAGCAGTAGTCCTGCGCCGTCGCTCGCGCCCGACCCCGCGGGCCAGAACCGCCCGGCGCCCGGTGTGCCGCCCGACGGCGAGCACAATCAGGGCGGCGCGCGGGCCGAAGGCCTCGACTACCAGCGCGATCTCGGCTCGGAACAGGACGCCTGAGCCTGCCCAGAGCCAGCCGTCGCCGCGTACTCCATGCGGAGCGGTTTCCCCGGTCTGCCGGGACACTGGGCTTTGCCTCTCATGCGCGCTTGCCGCGCGGAATTCGCTCGTCTTGCCGCTCGCCGGAAATTAATTTTGCTCCAGACCCTGCCAGAGGCGGCACGCGTCTTGCGTGCCTGAATCGGGCATGGTCTTCGGACCCAACGAAACAGGAGGGATAGCCGCAATGGGCAGATTGATCGTGGTATCGAATCGCGTTGCGCCGACCCAGGAGGGGCGGCCCGCAGCAGGCGGCCTGGCGGTCGGCGTCCTGGACGCGCTCAAGGAAACTGGCGGCGTATGGTTCGGCTGGAGCGGCGAGACGGTTGCGCAGCCGGCGGCCCCGGTCATCGAGCAGCAGGGCACCGTCACCTACGCGACGGTGGGTCTTACCCGGCGTGACTATGACCAGTACTACAAGGGCTTCTCGAATACGACGCTCTGGCCGACGTTCCACTATCGCAACGACCTCGCGCGCTACGAGCGCCAGGAGTACGGCGGCTACCTGCGCGTGAACGTCTCTCTCGCTCGCCAGCTACAACCGCTCATCGAACCCGACGACATCATCTGGGTGCACGACTATCACCTGATTCCGTTCGCGCGCTGCCTGCGCGATCTCGGCGTGACGAATCCGATCGGCTTCTTCCTGCACATTCCGCTGCCGGTGCCGGAGGTCTTGCGCTCGGTGCCGCCGCACGAAGAGCTGATGAAGTTCCTGTGCCATTACGACGTGGTGGGCTTCCAGACCGACGCCGACAGCCAGGCCTTCCACGACTATATCGAGCGCGGCGGCCACGGCACGGCGAGTGAGGACGGCATGGTCCACGCGTGGGATCGCTTCCTGAAGGTGGGTGCGTACCCCATCGGCATCTATCCCGATGCGATCGCGAAGGCCGCCACGCAGTTCGCCGACCGCAAGCCCGTGCGCGCCCTGCGCGACGCGATGCGCGGACGCAAGCTGATCATGAGCGTCGACCGGCTCGACTATTCGAAGGGGCTTGCCGAGCGCTTCCAGGCGTTCGAGCGCCTCTTGCTGAACGGGCCGGGCTGGCATGGCCGCGTCTCGCTGCTGCAGATCGCGCCGCCAACGCGCTCCGACGTGCAGACTTACCAGACGATCCGCCGCAACCTCGAAGGCGAAGCGGGCCGCATCAACGGCCGCTTTGCTCAACTCGACTGGACGCCGATCCAGTACCTGAACCGCAAGTACGAGCGCAACCTGCTGATGGCGCTGTTTCGCGAGGCGCAGGTGGGCTATGTGGCGCCGCTGCGCGACGGCATGAACCTCGTGGCGAAGGAATACGTGGCTTCGCAGAATCCCGAGGATCCGGGTGTGCTCGTGCTCTCGCAGTTCGCGGGCGCGGCGGAGCAGATGCCCGGTGCGCTGGTCGTGAATCCTTATGACCTGAACCAGACCGCCGAGGCGCTCGAGCGCGCGCTCTCGATGACGCACGCCGAGCGCGTTTCGCGCTACACGGACATGATGGCGTCGCTGCGCGAGAACAATCTCTCGGTGTGGCGCGACACGTTCCTGGCGGACCTGCGCAGCGTCGCGACGGCGGCTTCGGTCACGGCGAAGGCGCGCAAGGCTGCGCCGGCGCCGGCGGAAAAAACGCCTGCGCCGACACCAGCGCCCGCGTCAGCCCAGCCGACGGCAACGCGCACGCAGTAACGCACGCGGGGGCCCGCACGCGGCCTTCGGGCGCGCCGTGCTTGCCCGACGCGAATCCACACACGCGGCGGCCTTCGGGCCGCCGCGTTTTTTGCGCCTACCACGGGCCCACTACGGTGCCACTACCGGGCCACCACTACCGGGCCACGACCGCGCCCAATGCCGCGCGCAACGCCTGCTCAGGCCTGCTGCCGGCCAGCCTCGCCGAACGGCATTGGCGCGCGGGTCGGATCGAAATCGGCCCAGTGTCCGTCGTGCCATTGGCCCGAGGCGCGTTCGATGTCGGTGGCGCCGGCCTCGCGCAGCAACTGCGCGGCGTGGTCCTGGTTCTCGTAGCAAACGTGCACCGAGAGCAGCACGCCGGAATTGCGCATCTCGTGATGGACGATCTCGTGGTGCGCCAGCGCTTGCCGCGCGGCGGCCCTGGCGCCGACGCTCGCGCCAATGCGCGCTCCGATCCACGCGCCCACGCCGGCCGCGATCACGACCGAGGGCAGCGCCGCCGAGAACGCGCTGAAAATCACCACGCCGACCACGGCGCCCGCCACCGCGCCTGCGGTGATGTTGCGCGTGTGATGCTGCGAAGCGAGGTGGCCGGGTGGCGCGCCCGCGACAGCTCCATGAGCCGGGTGGCGCGCGTGCTGGCCACGCGGATTGACGAAGAACAGGTTGACGTCTTCTTCGACGAAGCCCTCCGCGTAAAGCTTTTCTGCGGCGGCTTCGGCGGCGGGGAAGGTCGTGAACCGACCAGCGACGATCAGTGACATGGGAATCCCCCTTTGGCCAATTCGGCAGGTTGACTCGCCGGGAACGGAAAGACCGGGCGCCGCCGCAAAAAGCGGTGCGCCCTGAACCCATGTTAGTGCCTGCGCGCGCGCTGGGTTAGGCGCGCGTGCGATGACCTGCGCGCGAAACGCTAGCCTTGCGCTTGCGCCGTGCTGCCCGGCATCAGCCGCAGCAGGCTCACGACAGCCGCGATCGCGGCGAAGGCCGTCGCTACGTAGAGCGCGACGGTCGGCCCATGTTGCGGCGCAACGCCGAAAATGAGCGCGACGAGTGCAGCGCCAAGCGTTTGCCCGGTGAGGCGGGCGGTGCCGAGCATGCCGCTTGCGCCGCCGCTGCGCTCGCGCGGCGCGGAGGAGAGGATCTGCCGGTTGTTGGGCGACTGGAAAATGCCGAAGCCCACGCCGCACAAGGCCATGCGCCAGCAGATGTCGAACACGCCGGGGTGCGCGCCGAGCGTCGCGAGCGAGATGAGCCCGAGCGCGAAGAGCGCGAGCCCGATGCCGCCGAGCATGCCCGCCGGATATCGGTCCGACAGCGCGCCCGAAAGCGGCGCGGCGCCGATGATGACGAGCGGCCACGGCGTCATGAGCAGGCCCGTATCGACCTGCGAGAAGCCGAAGGTCTCCTGCAGCATGAAGGGCAGCGCGACGAACGCGAGCATCTGCGCGCAGAACGAACAGACCGAGGTGCTGATCGACAGCGCGAACACGGGATTGGCGAGCAGATCGACGGGCAGAAGCGGTGCGGGCTGCGTGAGCTGCCGCCGCACGAAGAACCAGCCGACCCCGATCGCGAGCACGAATTCGAGCGCGACGAGGCGTTTGTTTTCACCGTGGCCGAGGCCATCGACGGCAAAGATCAAGAGCCCGAACACGATGGCGTTGAGCACGGCGCTCAAGTAGTCATAGGGCGCCGGATGCCGCTCGTTTTCGGGCAGCGCGCGCAGGCCGAGCGCGAACGCGGCGATGCCGATCGGCACATTGATCGCGAAGAGCCAGGGCCACGACGCGATGGCCAGCACGCCCGAGGCGAGCGTCGGCCCGACCGCCGAGGCGATCGCGACCACCATCGCGTTGATGGCGACGCCGCGGCCAAGCTGCGTGCGCGGGTAGATCATGCGCACGAGCGCGGTGTTCACGCTCATGATCCCCGCACCGCCGAGGCCCTGCACCATGCGCGCGAACGCGAGTTCGGGCAGCGAGGTGGCGAGCGCGCAGCCAAGCGAGGCGATCGTGAAGAGCGCCATGCCGCCCAGGTACACACGCCGGTAGCCGATACGGTCGCCGAGCGAAGCGAGCGGCAGCAGCGAGATGGTCACCGAAAGCTGATACGCGTTGACGATCCAGATCGAGCTTGCTGGGCTCGCATGCAGGTGGCGCGCGATGGTCGGCAGTGCGACGTTGGCGATCGCGCCGTCGAGCACGGCGAGCGTGATGCCGAGCGCGACCACGAGGATCGCGTAGTAACGCTGTGGGAAAGGCAGGCCGGTTTCGATTTCGGCGGTGGCGGCGGCGGTGGGTTCGGAAAGCGTGGGCGTAGGCATCGACGGGGTGAGCGGCGCGCGACGTGCGCGTGCCGCTGGCTGGGCGTGGTTTGCGATGGTTCGCTGGCGGATTATTTCAGCTCGTACAGCCCGACGTAGGTGGTCGAGTCCGCTTCGTTAAGATGCGTCATGAAGCGCGCCACCGCGTTCGTTGTTTCAGCCGTGACCGGCAGTTGCGCGGCCTTTAGCGCGTGCACGCGAAAGATGAAGCGGTGAGGCTTGTCGCCGCGCGGCGGCGCCGCGCCGCCGAAGCCCACCGTGCCGTAGTCGTTGCGCACCTGCACCGCGCCTTGCGGCAACAGGCTGCCGTCGGCCTTGCCGGCGTTGCGTGCGAGCGAGCGCACGTCGGCGGGGATGTTGACCACGACCCAGTGCCAGAAGCCGCTGCCCGTGGGGGCGTCCGGGTCGTAGACGGTGAGCGCGAAGCTCTGCGTGTCGGCGGGCGGCGCTTCCCATTGCAGCGCCGGCGAAATGTTGTCGCCGTCGACACCGAAGGCCCGGTCGTCGAACTCCTGCGCCTTTGGCATGAAACCGTTGCTGGGAAAGTCATCGGACCAAAGTCGGAAATCAGCCATCGGTTGTCTCCTTCGCTTGGGATCGTTGGACGGGTGCGCTGGCGCGCGCGGCCGCCATGGCGCAAGCGCAGCCGGTCGATCGAGTTTAGCACCGCGAGCCGCGCAGGCAGGGGCGCGATAGCGGGAGCGGCATGCATCGCACATCCTGGCGTGTGCTCCGCTTGCCGGGTGAGTCGCGATGCTTCGCAAGGTGACGCGCGAGCCCATGCACGAACCCCTGCGCGAACCCATCAAGCGCGCGCCTCGAACCACGCCGATGTTTCGTCGTCGAGCCACGCGGCGAGCCGCTCGACGACCGCCTCGGGATCGTGCTGCGCGCCCCGCAGCGCGCATTCCCAGATCACCGCGACACGCCAGCCCTGCGCCGCGAGCGCGGCGAGCGCCTTGGCGTCGTTCAGGCGATTGCGCGCGATCTTCTCGCGCCAGAACTCGGGGCGCGTTTGCGGCCACTTGAAGAGCGCGCAGTTGTGGCCGTGCCAGAAGCAGCCATGCACGAAGACCACGGCGCGCCGGCGCGGCAGCACGATGTCGGGGCGGCCCGGCAACTCGCGCACGTCGAGGCGGAAGCGAAAGCCGCGCCGGTGCAGCAGGCTGCGAATCAGCTTCTCGGGCTTCGTGTCGCGGCCACGGATGCCGGACATCATCCGGCTGCGGGTCGCCGTATCGACGACATCGACCATCGTCTGTCGCCTCGCTTCGTTGTGCGGTGGCGCGCGCCGTTCAGCGGCCTCCCGCCGCGGCCATCGCCGGGGCGGCGGCCCGGGTTGCGCGCGCAACGGGAACGGGCGTCGCTTCGCGCTGTGCGGCCAGCAGCGCATCGAGATGCGGCATCATCGTGCGCGCGACCTCGCGCATCACCGGCATCACCACGCTGTTGCCGAACTGGCGGTACGCCTGGGTATCGCTCACCGGAATGCGGAACGTGTCCGGCAGCCCCATGAGCCGTGCGCACTCGCGCGGCGTGAGGCGGCGCGGGCGCAGCCCTTCGCCTTGATGCACGAGGATCTCCGAACCGTCCTTGTGATAGCGCGCCGAGAGCGTGCGCGTGACGCTCTCGGGAAACGCGAGACCGTAGCCAAAGCCATTGCCGGCCGCGCGATGCTTCTCGGCGTATTGCTGCAGATAGGCCCAGAGCCCCGGCGTGAGCGTGTACCTGGGTTGCACGCGGCGTGCGCCATGATCGAAGAAGCGCTCGCCGTCCCACGGCAGGATCGGCTCGCTGCCGTCGGTGCGATGCAGGATCGAGGCGAGCCGCGGCCCTTCCTCGGGCAGCGCGAGCGTGTCCCACGAAAACGCGGTCGGCTCGCGAAAGCCGACGATGATGATGCGCTCGCGATGCTGCGGCGTGAAATGACGCCCGTCGACCACGCGATAGTGCACGTCGTAGCCGAGCTCGTCGCGCAGCACCTGGAGGATCACGTCGAAGGTGCGGCCGCGGTCGTGCGAGAGCAGGTTCTTGACGTTTTCGAGCAGGAAGGCGGCGGGCCGCTTTTCGGCGATGATGCGCGCAACGTCGAAGAACAGCGTGCCCTGCGTCGTGCACGCGAAGCCGTGCGGGCGGCCGAGCGCGTTCTTCTTGCTCACGCCCGCGATCGAGAACGGCTGGCATGGAAAGCCGGCGAGCAGCACGTCGTGGTCGGGCACGTCGGCGGCGTCGACGGCCGTGATGTCGCCGATGAATGGATGGTCTTCGCCGTAGTTTTCCAGATAGGTCTTGCGCGAGAACGGATTCCACTCGCTCGTGAAGACGCACTCGCCGCCGTGCGCCTCGAACCCCTTGCGGATGCCGCCGATGCCCGCGAACAGATCGACGAAGCGAAAGCGCGCGTGCTTGGCGCGATCGCTCGCGCTGCCTTGCAGCAGTTCGCGCAGCGCGGCTTCGAGCATGGCGGGGCAGGGCGTTTCGCCCTTTTCCCAGCGCCGCACGGTCTTCACGTCGCGGCCGACGTGCGTGGCGATTTGCTGCTGCGTGAAACGCTTGCGTGCCTGCTGGAGCAGGTCTCTCGGTTGGGCCGTGAGCACGGAGTCCTCGTTAGGGTATTTTTGCGGACATTATGACCGATGCTCGACCCGCGGCACCAGGAATTCCGGAGGCGCTTGCGCACGCAAGCACCGGGCGAGCGCTCGTGTGATGTCGAATGGAGGCGAAAACGCAACGCTCAGGAACGCTGCGAGCCGGCGTTGGCCTGTTTGGGCGGCGAGGCGCTGGCCGTCGCGATGTTCAGGTCGTGCAGATCGAGGATGAGCAGGAGGCTGTCGATTTCGCTCAACTGGCCTTTGTTCACGAGGCCGGTGTCGAGCAGGCGGTGCAGGCGCTGGCGCCAGTAGCCCGAAGGGAGGATCGGTCCGCCAAAGTCGCCGGCGAGCGACAGCGGCATCACGCGCCGGATATGCGCGATATCCTGGTCGATGAGATTCGACATCATGTAGCCGGCGGGGAGGGGACGCGGGGTGTCCATTAAGGACATTACGGCACTTTTTTTGCGGCCTTTAGCAAAATCTGGCTCAGTACTTACCCTTAATTCTCTGCCGATGCGGGAGAGGTTCCGTCGGCTAGTAGAACACGAGCATCGCGAGCGAAGAGACGACGATCGTCGCGAGCGCCGCGATGACGGCAAACACGTAAGGGGAAGTCATGGCGATCGCCTCCGGAACTGATGGTGCATATCGTAGGCGATGCGGGGCGAAGCGAAGGTTAAGGATTGCCAAATCCGCGCGCCAGGTGAGTGCCGCAGCTGATTGCAGCCGGCTGCAACCGATTGCAGTCGAGAGCCGACGTCGCGCGGCTCTCGCGCGTTGTCGCAACCGCGCCGCTTGCGCCGCTTACCCGGCGTTCGGCGGCGTTGCGCCTTGCGGCTGGGCCGCGCCCTCGAAGAAACGCCGCGTTGCTTCGAAGGAATGCAGCATCTGCTCGGGCCAGGGCGTTTGCAGCATGACGGCCTGATGATTCTCGAACGCCGCGCTCAACTGGCGCGCGAGTTCGGGCGAATTGAGATGGCGCAGCAGCACGCTCACGGCGATGGCTGTGGCCTGGCTGGCGCCGGCCGTCTGTAGCTCGGAAGCGGTGAGGGCCGCGACTTGCTTGTTGATATCCATGGAAAATCGATTTGGGGAAAGATGGCACAAGATGCGCGAACGCGCGAAAGAGAGGACGCCGGCGATGCGCGAGGCGGCCGCGCCCGGTGCCGGG
>NZ_DATJWR010000337.1:0-11462 GCF_035501035.1 Paraburkholderia sp. | reverse complement strand
CGCATTTCCAGCAGCGGGGGCGTGGACTCAGAGGGCGACATGGCTCTCCTCCTGCGCTTGTGCGTAAGTTTGTGCGCCGGCGCCCATGAGGATGCCCGCGCGCGGCGAAAAGTTGAAGAACATGGGGAGCGTGGCCGCGCCGAGCGCCCCCGCATCGGGACCGAAGGTGCCGCGCACCAGCGCGGGCGTGCCGCGCGCCTCGGGGGCGGTGGCCGCCACCGCGAGGCGCAGGCGCTGCATGAGTGTGTCGATGAGGCCCGCGTCCACGTCGGCGTCGAGCACCACGACCGGCACGTCGAGCACGCACAGCGCCGCGCGCAGCGCGGGCGCGAGTGCGTCGATGCAGTCGTCGAGCCATTCCTGCACGCCGGGGTGGCTGCGCGCGATGCAGGCTTCGAGGTCGGCACGGCTGTCGATCGTCTCGCCGCAATACTGCAAGTGGCGGCGCAGTGCGATGAGCGAGGCGCGGGAAAGCAGGATGTCCCATTGGCCGGGCGGCTTGTGCGCCGAAGGCAGGCGACTGGGCGGCACGGGCATCACCGCGAAATCACCCGCGTTGCCGGTGAGGCCGCGCACGCAGTCGCCGTTAATGGCAATGCCGCCGCCGATCGCCGGGCCAAGAAAGAGGTAAATGAAATCGTCGCGCTGGCGTCCGCATCCGTAGAAGATCTCGGCGATGGCGGCGGCGTTGCCGTCGTTCTCGCTGAACACGGGCAGCACCGTAGCGCGGGCGAGCTCGCCCGCGAAATCCACGTCGTTCCACACGCGGAACGTGTTGGCGGGCAGGCCCAGCTCGCTCAGCCAGCTGCCGAGGTTGTACGGCTGTGCCACGCCGATGCCGGCGAGGCGGCTGCGTTCCTCGGTAGTTAGCAAACCTAATAGTTCGCCGATGTCACGCTGAACGATTTCTTGTGCGACGGCAGGCTGCGGCAGCAGCATGTCGTGCGAGCGGCGCCCGATCATCTGGCCGGCAAAGTCGACGAGCACGGTTTCGATGTTGGTCCGGTCGAGCCGTACGCCGATCGCGAACGCACCGCGCGGAGAAAGGCGCAGCAGCGACGCAGGCTGGCCGCGCTGGCCGTCGAGGCGGCGACCGCTCATCTCGATCAGGCCGTTGGCCGTGAGCGACGTGATGATGCTGCCCACCGCCGTGCTGGTGAGATTCGCCAGACGGGCGAGATCGGCCTTCGACGCCTCACCCGCTCGCCGCAGCGCCTGCAGCAGCAGGCGCTCGTTGAAACGGCGGACGTTGGCGGAATTGCTGCCCTGACCGACATGTGGACTTCTCACGTGTCTCCTCCTGAAAAGTGGCACAAAAGATGGCTCTGAATGGCACACAAGCTGGCAATTAATTACAAAATGCCTTCAAGGTGACTCCGTCGCAAAATTCAGCTGTACCGTGCAACCGCGACTCGACTTAACTAAATCAAGTTGATTTATTTAAGTTCTGCCACGTGCTGATGTCAAGGAGGCAGTCATGCTGCAATGTGCCAAACGAAATCGGTTGGATGGGGTTGAGGCCCTACTGCCACGGGCTTAGACGGCATGGTCGGGTACAGCGACTGCTGTGCCCAGCTCGGGGTAAATCCCGAGAACATGAACGTCTTGTTTGTGTCGAGCATTTGCTCATTTTCAGAACATGTGATCGAACAAAACGAATAACCGCCTCGGGCGGCACACAAAGCGACATTGATGTTGGGTAAGCGAAAGGTTGGATGACGGCGGGAGCTATTTCAACAGCCTCCTAAGGCAGAATGAATGCGGAAATCACTCACGAACGGCGGCATCGCACTGCTAGCGTGGCGCCAATCAGACGCGTGGAGATGCGCCGTGGAAAGCCTCCCGAAAAAATGCTCGACGCTGATTGCGTTGGCGTTCCTGCTGACTGGATGCGCCGCCGGCGGCGTGCCACAAAGCGGGCCACATCTGAGCCCAACGGAGTGCCGTGACCTGGCTGCCCTTAGACGCAACACGTCTCCGACGATGGCGCAACACCGCAGCGAGCTCGCTGCACTGAGGAAAGCGGGTTACAACCCGTCACCATGGGACGACCCATACTACCCAGAGGATCTACAGGCGGCGCAGCGTCTGGTCGGCTATTGGTTCGACACGGAGTGCCAGCAGTTGCAACCCAGGTGAGAAAGCTGTGTTCGTTGCACTCATTGGCGACCACCTGGAGTCCCGCTGCCAGGTCTTGTACTGCGGATTCATGGCGGCGGTGCCGGCGTGCTATTTGAGCGCGGGTGAACTATTCTGAGGGGATTACCGGGGCTGGTTTTCTTCTACGCATTCGACAGGAGGTGTGCCATGTCGATGTCGACCACTCTGCAGGAGCGCCTGCGCAGCAAGGGCTCACGCTACGAAATCGTGCGCCACCCATATAGTCATTCGAGCATGGAAAGCGCTGCTGCGGCGCACATCCCGGGCGACCGTCTTGCGAAAACAGTGCTGCTCGAGGACGAGCACGGCTATGTGGCCGTCGTGCTGCCCTCAACCTATGCCGTGCAATTGTCCGAGCTTTGGAACAAGACAGGGCGCAGGCTCACCCTTGCTACGGAAGCCGAACTGCGCGAGCTCTTCAAGGACTGTGATGTAGGGGCATTGCCGCCGATTTGCGCGGCGTATGGCATGAAAACCTACCTTGAGGCGAACCTGGCCGGCCAACCGGACGTCTACTTCGAGGCGGGCGATCACGAAGAACTGGTTCACATGGAGGCGGACCAGTTTCTGGCGCTGATGGACGACGCGGAGCGTGCCCACTTCGCAAGGCGCATGCGAGGGATGAGTGGAACCGCGTGAGTGAGCGGAGCGAGGCCTGCGGGCGCAGCAAATGTCGAAGTACCAGTGAAACTCCCACGTACGCAGGCAGATAGTGAGCGGCGCCTTCCACTGCGAGAAGCAGGGAGGCCGCGAAACTTGCCGTGTCCCGGGATGTTGAGCGCGTCGTGCTGATGTGGTCTTCGAATGCAAGCGCGGCGCGCACGTCGGCGCGGCGCATCACCGCTTCAAAGATACATGCGTGTTCGCGATGCACGTCGCGTTGCGAGTCTTCGACGCCGAAGCATACTAGTCGGTGGCGTTCACTGTCGTGCTCGTTATAGCCAAACGAGGCTTGTTCAGGCAGGCGTGATGCTGATTAGCCATTAGCCATATCGCGCCGGGCAATCGCGCTCTCGCACCGTCCTCATGGGGCACAAGCGCCTCGTGAACAGAGGCGGTGGCAGCGGAGACGATCTCTGCTGGCTGAGTAACCGCCGCACAATCGCGGCTGCTCTCGCAATCGTGCTGGCGCCTACTGGCGATGTGGTCGCCAGAAAACGACTCATTGCCGATTCCGGCAGCCATGATACGAACGTCGTTTGAGCCCGAGGAAGCACTGTGGTTTGGGCTTTCGGACCCATATTCTTCTACCGTACCCCGTCGAGCACGATAAAGGTCTCGTCCGTATCAGCGTGTTTGTGCCAGACGAATTCGCCTTCGATCTTGACGACCTTGAACTCCCACTTCTTCGAGCGTGACCCAATCGCCTTGCATTTGCCGCGCGCAGCGAGGCATGCAGGTTGAGAACCTGATCCCGAACGAGAATCCTGCCTGCTTGCCGGAGATAACGTGAATCCGATGGAGGATGAAGGCAGTGGTTGTTGTACGGGGCTGTGATTTTCGCCGTCTTCCCGGCAGGGTGGAGCGCAGGAGCGGCGGTGTGATTGGCAAAGGCGCGGTTGAGGCGGACCGTGCGCGGCGGTGTCCATGCAGCCCGATTTGCAAACATCGGGCACAGGCATGCGGTGTCTAGTGCGTTGCCACCTGATTGGATGTACCGATATGACGGCGCGGCAGCAGGGAGCCGTGAGCGGTGCAGCTATGGGTGCCGCGGGCGGCGCGGCTGGTAATATCAGAGGAGGCCGCCAGTAATTGCTACACGGGATTTGCGCTGTGCGACTCAACATGCGGAAATTACCAAAAGAGCGCGAGGAGTATCGCGTATGAAGAGGCCCGCGTCACCCCAGCCGGTCACGATGATTGAAGCATTCATCCCGGTTGTCAGCCTGATCGTTCTGGTCGCCTTGTCTTACTACCTGTTCGGTGATGCGGGCGCCGGCGGTCCGAATCAGGTGGCGCTCGTCGTCGCGGCGATGATTGCCGTGTTCATCGGCTGGCGTCGCGGGCATTCGTTGGCCTCCCTCGGCGAAGCAGCAAGTGCGAGCGTCAGCGCAGGAATCGGCGCAATCTTCATTCTTTTCGCCGTGGGCGCACTGGTCGGCACCTGGGCGCTCAGTGGCACCATCGTCGCCATGGTGTACTACGGATTGCAACTGCTCAGCCCGAATTACTTCTACGTTACCGCGGCCGCGATCTGCGCCGTCGTATCGCTTAGCATCGGTAGCTCGTGGACTGTCGTCGGCACGATCGGCATCGGCCTCATGGGCATCGCGCAAAACATGGGACTCAACCCCGCTATTGCAGCCGGCGCCGTCATCTCCGGGGCGTATTTCGGCGACAAGTCCTCACCGCTTTCGGATTCGGCGAACCTTGCCGCTGCAGCGGCCGGCATCGGCCTTTATCATCACATCCGCGAAACGTTCCTGACTTCCGCCGTCGCGATTCTGATCACGCTCGGTGTGTTCTTCATACTCGGCCGTCCTGGGGATTTCGACGCCAGCGCCAAGATGGCCGCCATGCAGGGCGCGTTCCATATCTCTCCGGTGCTGTTCCTGCCGCTCATTCTCGTGATCGTCCTCGCGGCATTGAGATTGCCGCCGTTCACGACCATCTTTCTCGGCGCCATCGCGGGCGGCCTGCTCGCAGTATTAGTCGCCCCTGACCGCGTGCTCGCATTCGCCGCCGCGAAGGAGGGCGTGCCCACGTGGATTGCGCTCGTGAAAGGCATATGGCTCGCACTGGCGAGCGGCTATAAGGCGATGACAGGTAACCCCACGCTCGACGTGCTGGTTTCGCGCGGCGGCATGGACAGCATGCTGAATACGATCTGGCTGATCATCACCGCACTCGCCTTCGGCGGCGTCGTCGAAAAATGCGGGGTGATCGAGCGCCTGGTCTCGCCGGTCATCGCGATGGCGAAGAGCGCTGGCGCCCTCGTTGCATCGCTCGTCGTAGCCGTAATTGCAACGAACATCGTCACAGCCGATCAGTACATTGCCGTCGTGCTACCGGCACGGATGTTCAAGGACGCATTCGCACGGCGCGGGCTCGCACCGGTCGTGCTGTCGCGCGCGGTGGGCGATTCGGCGACACCGACTGGCGCGTTGATCCCCTGGAACAGCTGCGGCGCCTACATGGCGGCGACGCTCGGCGTGACGACCCTCAGTTATCTACCCTACGCCGTGTTCTGCTTCGTGAGCCCGCTCCTCACTATCATCATCGCGTACGCGGGTATCCGGATGCCGCGTCTTCCGAAAGCGCCAGGAGTGGTCTAAGCCAATTACAAGGGCTTCCCCATTGAGCGCAAGCACGCGCCATCTGCCTTTAGCTCTCACATAACGCCGGCAACCCGTAGAGCGATACTCAACTCATCTCATTCCACCATGAATGCAATTGAAATCTACGCGGGACAACTGGGTATCCGATACCTCATCGATGGTTCGAAGAGCGAAAGCATGGGCATGTTTGAGCTCACAGTACCACCGGGCTCCAACGTCCCGCCACCGCATAGCCACTCCAGGAACGAAGAGATCGTTTACGTTTTGGAGGGCACCTTGCGCTATACCGTGGGTTCGGAAACGCGAGATCTTGTGCCGGGGCAGAGCATGCACACGCCGATGGGCGCTGTTCATGGATTCTGCAATCCGTTCTCCACGCCTGCACGAGCACTGATTATTCTGTCGCCGGACATCGGAGCGCAGTATTTCGAGGAAGTCGCTGCTGTCGTCAACCAGAGCGGTCCGCCGGACAAGTCCGCGTTGATCGCGGTCATGAGCCGGTACGGGCTTGTGCCGGCCCTCAAAGTGCCGCTTAACAAGGAAAAGTCCTCATACGGGGCCGGCGAAGACGAAAAAGATCCAGACCGATGAGGTCTGGATGAAACCATCGGGGACAGGACCCCGTGGTGGAGGTATCAATGCAAAAACTGGCTCGCTCCGGGCTTGATCGAGGGAGCGGCCAGTTTCTCAAGCGAGAAGGGTGCGACTGCCACGCCTCTTCGGAAAATTCACTAACTCGGCAGATTACTGGCCGAAGTAGACCGGCTTCATGCCGTCGTAGGCAGGGCGCGCGGCAAGAGGGCCGCCTGAGGCACTCGAGCTGTTCGCGACGCCGCCAACCGCGCTGTTTTGCGCGCCAACCTTGGCTTCTGCAGCAAGGACGTCGTCGGGGTAATGCGGATCGTCGCCGCGAGCCGGGCTGTAGCCGGCTTTTTCGATCTGCACCAGTTCGGCGCGAACCTGCGCACGGGTAATCGGCGCATTCGACTGGGCGAACGATGCGACCGGAGCAGCGATGGCAACAGCAAGCGTGATGGCCTGGATAAGGGATTTCATGATTACAACCTCCATTGAGCTTTGGTATTCGATGCGGCCCATTGCCGCTACCGATGCCCAAAGTCTAGGCGTTTCATGATCCCAGGGTTAACCATTATTTTCGGGAATTACTCTTTCATCACGCGGAAAGATCTGCCTTGCCCGCCCATCGCACATAAGTAGGGTCTGTTGTCTCGCGTCTCGCTCGCCGACACGTGAGGGGCACCCGCTGGCGGCAGCCGTGCGCCCGCTTGCGGGCCTCTCATATGCGTTGGCACGCCTCGCGTGGACCCGGGCGGTGCGTGCCGGTTGCCAATCAATTCCGCCTCAATGATGCCGACGTGAGCCGCGGCCGTATGGCGATCGACGCCGCACCGCTGCGCGAGGCTGACCGTCGTCTCCTCCGTGCGCATCAAGGCATTAGCCATGATCGCAGAGCGCAACCGGCCGTTGGCAGCGTGCTGCAAGTAGCGGCGCGACGTGCGCGAGCACCACGCGCATCGCGTCCGACCATTCGGAATTTGGGGTAGCTGAACGCGCAGCAGCGCGCCCCGCAGTTGCATTTCAGCGAGTGCGGCGCGTAGGCCAGCACGAGCAATGCGCGCGATAGCGGCGAGAGGCAATCGAGCTGGCGACGGATGCGCGGCCTGCGCGGTCGCGTCCGTTCCCGTGAACTTCTATGCGGACGGTACGCCCTGATGCAGCACGGCGAGCGAAGACAGGCCGCCGCGCTCCACGGCGTGACGTAAGGCATCGCGTAGTGCAGCGGCAGGACTGGGATAAAGATCGCGCACGGGTCAGAAAGCGAATGGCGGAAATGAAAAAACGCGCTCGCGCGGGTTCAGTTTCAGGACAGATTTCGAGCAGATATCAAAGATGGATAAATCGAATCAATATGCATTATCCAGTCCGATTTCCTTAATTTACTTCCTTGTGCGCCGCAAAAAACGTTCAACGATTTCCGGTTTTGGTGCGCGTCTCCTTGTGCATGATGATCTGAAAGGTGATTTCGTGAAAGACGTACAAGGCCGGGACATGGCCCGGCTCGGCGATTCAACTGACCACGGCGGAAAGGTAATCCAGGCTGCCGACAACCTGACACATTTGGGAATACGTGCGGCGCTCGACGGGCATCTCGCTGAATGCCCGAAGTGTGGCGGAAACCTATCCCATCATCGCGACGGGCGCGCGGACCCATAACGGCGTGCGCGTGGCTTATATCGGCGACAGGACCGCGTGCGGAGCCACGCTAGTCAAGGCGTGAGGTATCCATGACCTGGAACATGCAAACCCGCAGCATGACATTCAGCGGTTTCCAGCTTCCGCAGATTGTCGGCGTCATGCCGACCGGCGAGGAACTTGGCGAGCCGATGCTGACTGTGCGCAGCGTCAAGGGCCGCGAAGCGATTGGCGAACTGTTTGAGTATGTGGTTCTTGCGCAGGTCGAGAATCCCGACCTCCTGCAAACCCTGCCGATGCCGCACCGATTGACCTTGCTGGGATCATCGGTACTACATGGGGCCGCGCCTGCGCAACAGTCTGGTGCCGCTACGCGAGGAATACAGGGATCAGAACAGCCCGATAGGCCGGAAAATCGAAATCTACGCGCCCGCTGAATTCGCGCAGCCGCTCGCGCGCAAGACATTTTCGGATGCGAACGTTCACATTGATGCGCAAACGGATAGCGTCGAATTCATCGCGTGAAAAGCACTCGAACTGATAAGCACATCTGAATGGATCAACCTGAAAGCAAATCACGGGGTGCGTATCAATGGCGGCGGTTCGATACTCTCAACACGGACAGCCACTTGATTAAGAATGATAGTTACCGCCGCTGTGCCGTGGACTCCAGAAGTAAGATGAGAAAATCTCAAACCGAATTGAAACGACAGCTGCGCACGTTCGGGGAGAACAATGCCGAGGAATAGGCAGGGTTCCATGATGTGCAGTCCTAAGTGGGGGGGGCGTCATGCATTGTTGACGATTTGTACTGTGATGTCGACCGGCCACTCCTGGCCGACTACCGCCCGACGTGGTCGGCCGTAAGGCAATTTCCTTCCTTTTCCGTCGGTCTGCACAACCTCATTTCGGTCATCAGACCTGGGCAGTGGCGTCAAATCCGATTCACGAGGCGGTCTCGCAATTGTCGCCGCAGCACTTTGCCGACCGGTGTTTTCGGCAGATCGTTCACGAAGACCACTTGCTTTGGCACTTTGTAAGCGGCCAGGCTCGTCCGCGCAAACTCGATCACTTCCGACTCGGTCAGCCCCGTTTCCTTTTTCACCACGAAGGCGACGGGGGCCTCGCCGGATTGTGAATCGGCCACGCCAACCACCGCGACCTCCAGAATGCCCGGATGTCGAAAGAGCACGCCCTCCACCTCGTTCGGGTAGACGTTGAAACCGGAGACCAGAATCATGTCCTTCTTGCGGTCGACAATCCTGATCACGCCGCGCTCGTCCATGATCCCAATATCGCCGGTCGCGAAAAAGCCATCATCGCCGATCACACGCGCCGTTTCCTCCGGCCGGTTGAAGTAGCCTTGCATGACGACGGGCCCAGCGACGCAGATTTCACCCGGCATACCGGTGCGTACGGCCGAGCCGCTTTCATCGCGGATTTCAATGCGGATGGAAGGCAGCGGCACACCGATCGTACCCTCGAAGGCCGTAAGCGTGACGGGATTGGCCGTCAGCGCGCCTGCGGCTTCCGACAGCCCATAGACTTCCAGCACGGGGCTGCGAGTGAGCTTCTGCCAGCGCTCGGCAACTGCAGGCTGGGTCGCGGTACCGCCCCCGAAGGTGTTGCGCAATGCCGAGAAGTCGAGCGCGCCGAAGTCCTGGTTGTTCATCAGCGCCGTAAATAGCGTGTTAAGGCCGCCAACGAAGGTTGGCCGGTGCTTTTCAAAATCCTTCACGAGAGAGGGAATATCGCGCGGGTTCATCACCAGAACGGAGCGGTTTCCCATATGGAACGAGACCAGGCATTGGCACACCAGGGCCGCTACGTGGTACAGGGGCAGCGCGACGAGCGAGATTTCGCCGCTCGCCCGGAACGCCGGCTTCATCCAGGCCGCAAACATCAGCACATTCGCGAGCACGTTGCCATGTGTCAACACGGCCCCTTTGGGCTCGCCGGTAGTGCCGCCGGTGTATTGCAGGAACGCTCTTGTCTCGCGGCTCAGCGCCGGCCTGTTGAGGTCTGCGGCCGGGCGCGCGGTCATGGCGGTCCTGAAAGCGATCGCACCGGCGATCGTCCAGTCCGGGACGAGCTTTTTCTTTTTTCGAACGACGTAGTCGACAAGGATGGATTTCGGGAAGTTCTGCATCTCCGCCACGCGCGCGACGATAACGTGCTCAATGGCGACATGGACGAGCGCCTGCTCGACAGTGGCCGCGGAAACCTCCATGACCACGATCGCACGCGCACCGGAATCCCTGATCAAATTTGCCAGTTCCGGCGCGGTGTAGAGTGGGTTGACGTTGACCACGGTGAGCCCGGCCCGGAGTGCGGCAAACATTGCGATGGGGTGTTGCAGGGAGTTCGGCAACATTAGCGCGATGCGGTCCCCGAGTTTCAGCCCGAGGTCTTTCTGGAAATAGGCGGCGAGGCGCGCGGAGTTCTCGTCTAGTTGGCGATATGTGAGATCCACTCCGAACTGATGAAAGGCGACCCTGTTGCCGAAGCGTGCGACGGCCTGTTCCAGGAGGTCAGCCATTGAGGGGTAGTCATCGAGGCTGATGTTCGCCGCAACGCCGGCGGGATATTGTGAAAGCCAGGGCAGGTATGACATTTCGTCCTCCGCTGCGGACTGCTTCGACGGTTACCGCCTCCAGATCGACCCGATGCCTTCCAGCGAGGCTTTTCACCGTTGTACGGAAGGCGTCACCATCGCACCTTCATGCATCGCATCGAACATCAAAAACGATACTTCTGCGAAGACTGGAATTCGCGACCCATTGTCGATAACGACAATGGCATTACGCGATCTGGTTCGCGTGGTACGCCGGACGAGCCCCAAATTTGGACTCCCAGCGTATTCTCGCTACGGCATCCCAAGTGTGCTGTAGCGCACATATGCGCATGGTGGGGTGCGTGTTCTTGAACGAACGTCCGTTGTTCTACCGCAGTGGCCGCTTGAATGCCCATCTTTAGGCGACGGCGAAAGGCTGAAGATGGCCGAACTCTGCCCTGACACGATCGGCTCAGCACGACCCGCAGCGGTCCTTCGATCCACTCCTTTGGCCCAGGCCGCTCTCGGGAGGAGAGCCGTCATTGGCTACACGCGTGCGACGAGGGCTCAAGAACGCGTGTGGCATGCCGTACTCGCGGGTGACATCAGCGGCGCAGCTGTTGGTCTCCACCACAACAATGGACATCATGAGAATAGCCACGCGTTTCATTTCGCTCGTTGCGAGCGCTTCTGTCATCGCCTTGAGCGGTTGCGGCAGCGGAGCTTCCAGTTCGGGTTCGGGCGCCGGCACGGCCGGACCGTCAGCGCCGCGTCGGTCATGGCAGGGACGGTCGCGGTTGGCGCGCCGATGCTCAACGCGACCGTCACCATCCTCGGCGCGAGCGGACAGAGCGTCAGCGCCAGCGCCGATGCGGTGAACGGGACGTTGAGCGAATCGGGCTCGGAACTCGCGATCGTTTTGCGCAAGGGCACCTCCACGTGGGCCTTGCTGGGCCAGGAGAACCCTTATGGCATCACTGTCGGAGCGGCGGTGGAACGCACGCTCTCCGTGAACGCCGCGCAGCCGCAGCCGACCTATACGCGCAACATCGCGATCGACATCCCGACGAGCGTTCCCTTGGGCGTGATGGCGCCACACGCGGCAAAGGTGTATGTGCACGACAATGCGGGCGACGGCGGCTGGGACACCTCCGCGCCGATCGCGACGTTGAGCGATAGCGGCTGCACCGGCCAGCAGAGCCTAACGATCACGGGCAACGTGTGCGGCGGCGAGTGGCTTTCGCTCGACAGCTTCA
>NZ_DATJWR010000336.1:0-29042 GCF_035501035.1 Paraburkholderia sp. | reverse complement strand
GTATCAGTGGGGGGGTGCGCGGGGGGTTAAAACCGCCTCCCGTCGTGCCGCGCCAAGCGTGGCGGGGCCTCTGGGCTTGACAAAGGATATTGGTCTGGAACGCGATCCCTTCGATCACGCCGGTGATCTCGACCATCTTTTCCGATGAAGCCTGAATGGCCGACATGGTATCCACCACGGCCGCCACGGCCGCGCCGCCTTCGGCAGCCGCGGTGCTCGCGGTCGTGACGAGTTGGCGTGCCTGGTTGGCGTTGGCCTCGTTGTGCTGCACGGTCGAAGTGAGTTGCTCCATGCTGGCCGCGGTTTGCTGCAGCGAGGCGGCCTGCTCTTCGGTGCGCGAGGACAGGTCGATGTTGCCCGCGGCAATTTCGCCCGCACCCGAGGTCACGGACTGCGCGCCCGAGCGGATCTCGTTGATCATCGTGACGAGGCTCGTCTGCATGCGCGCGATCGAGGCAAGCAGACTGCGCTCGTCGCCGGGCCGCAGCGCCACGCGCTCGGTCAGATCGCCGGTGGCGATCCGGTGCGTGACCGCCACCGCATAGCGCGGCTCGCCGCCGAGCGTGCCGACCAGATTGCGGATGATCTGCCAGGACAGCACGCCGATGACCGCCACCGCCGCGACGATGAGCGCGAGGAGAACGCGCCCCGTGCGCCAGAAGGTCGCATCGATGTCGTTCAGGAAGAAGCCCGTGCCGATCCACCAGCCCCACGGCTCGAACTCCACGATGCCGTTCATCTTTTCCGTGAGCTCGCCCGTGGTGGGGTGCTTCGACATCGTCATCATGACGGGCATGTGCTCGCGCGCGAGCATCTCGCGGTAGAGATCGGTGTCGGGGCGGCCGTCGGGCGCCTTGCCCACGTTGATCTTGCCAATCGAGGCGAGGTTGCGGTGAACCAGCGTGGTGCCGTCGGGCAGCCGCGCCCAGAAGTAGCTCTGATCGGAATAGTTGAGCTGGTTGAGCGCCTGGCGCGTTGCCGCCTGCGCCTCCTCGCGGGTCATTTTCCCGGCCACTTCCTGGTCGTGATAGTAGCTGGCGAGATGCTCCGCCATTTGCAGCAGATTCGTGATCTTGCCACGCGTCTCGTCGAGCATTTCCCGCTTGAGACTGACCAGGCCGTAGCCGCCAATGGCGACCAGCCCGACCAGCGCGGTGATGACCAGAAGAAGGAGTCGTGTGGAAATTCGCATGAAACGTTCGTTGACCTTATCAGTTGTTGTCCGGCGTGCGTCGCTCGGCGCGGCCGGCCCTCTCCCCAGGGGCAAGCCAAAACGCACTGCCAAACTTGCTGGCCGACCCGGTGCGAAAGCCAGCATGTCTCCCACAATTAACGGCGCCCGGTGCGCAGTCTTGAGGGGAACGGACCAATTTTTGTGTGACAAGGTTGTGATGGCAGACGTTGTTGCTATACAACCAACAAAACAACCCCGGAATTGCTGGATTTGGCTTGACAACTTCCGTGCCCAATGCGCAGTCGAGCATCGCACCCCACAACCTGACATCGTGCTTTCATTTCACGTGGCGTTCGACTCACGCAGCCCCGCTCACTTCGATTCGAGCTGCTGCCGCATCGAAGCCGTGATGCGCTGGCGCGTCTTGCCGTAATCGCGCCATGGGTCGGCGCGCAAGCCCTCTAGCCGCTCGCGCACGTTCGTCACATTCCATTGGTCGCCGCTCGTGAGCGTATGCAGTTCGTCCCAGCCCACGGGCACCGAAACGCCCAGGCCCGGCCGCGCTCTCGGCGCATACGCCGCGATCGTGCTCGCGCCGCGGCCGTTGCGCAGGTAGTCGATGAAAATGCGGCCCTTACGGTTTTGCGCCCCCATCTTCGCGCTGAAGCGCTCGGGCAACGTGGCCGCCATATGGCTCGCCACCGCGCGCGCGAAGCCCTTCACTTCGTCCCAGCCGGCATGGCGCGTGAGCGGCACGACCACATGCAGCCCCTTGCCGCCGCTCGTCTTGCACCATGCGCTCAGGCCCAGCGCGTCGAGCAGTTCGCGCGTGAGCTGCGCCGCCTCGAGCATGCGTTCCCATGCAAGCGACGGGTCGGGGTCGAGATCGAAGACGATCCGGTCCGGCTTCTCGATGCTCGTCGTGAGCGCATTCCAGGTGTGCAGTTCGATGGTGTCCATTTGCGCCGCGCCCACGAGCGCCTCGGTGGAATCGATGGTGAGCAGCGGCGCGTGCCCGGGATCGAGACCGTCGTGCTGCGTCGCGTGAGGAATGAGCCGCGAACTGGCGTGCTTCTGGAAGAACAGCTCGCCGCCCACGCCCTTGGGTGCACGCGCGAGCGCAACCGGCCGACTCTTCAGGTGCGGCAGTAGCCACGGCGCTATCGATTCGAAGTACTGAACGAGGTCGAGTTTGCGCAGGCCGCTGTGTGCGTCGATCACACGCTCGGGATGCGTGATGCGGATGCCGGCCACCTCGGCCACCCCGGCCTGATCGTGCGCGGCACGGCGCGGGCTGTGCGCTGCGGGCTTTGTGCCCAGCTTCGTCCTGTGTTTTGCGCCCGCGGCAGACGCGGCGCGCACGGGTGCCGACTGTGCTTCCCGCACGATGCGTATGCCGATCTTGCCGCTCGCCGCGAGTGCTTCGCGCAGCAGCGCATAGGTTTTGCCGGCGCGCTTGTCTGGGGCGAGCCAGTAAGGCGTGTCAAGGTAGAGAAACGACACCTGGGCCGCCTCGACGAAGGCGAGCAGATCCACCGTCTGGGTGGATTCGGGGCTCGCGGCCTCGATCTCCTCGTCGGAGATCACGACGTATTCCCCTTTTTCGTACTCGTAGCCACGCACGATGTCGTCGCGTTCGACGCCTTTGCCGGTGCGCTTGTTGATTTGCCGGTAGCCGACCGGGTCCAGCGTGCGCCGGTCGAGCAGGTTGAAGCCGGTGTGCTCGCTCTGCGTGGCCGGGTAGACCTGCACCGGCACGTAGACAAGCCCGAAACTGATGGCGCCCTTCCATATCGCGCGCGGCATGATCGCATCCTCCTCGCGTTGCCCGTCGTGCCGTCTTCGAGCAATCGCAATGCCCGCCGGCTTTTGGGCGCGAAATTCGGGCCCGTGGCGCCGGGCAAAGGGCCTATACACGTTGCTGAACACATCGAAATTCGCCAACGGGAATACGCGATGCTGCCTTGATAGTCGAACAGGCATCGCCCCACGTTCTCGCCTTGCGCCGCAGATGCGAGTGGCGCGGGCCATGGTCTACGACTGAAACGGAGGCAGCATGCAAGAGAACGGCGCACCTGCACTCACGGTAGAGGAGGCGCTCATTACCGAGGCACTGGCGAGCCGGCCCAACCGCCTGCCCGACTACCAGGGCGAAAGCCGCGCGCTCGAGGCATTGGCGCAGGAAATGGACCGCGATCCATCAGGCGTCCTGCCGATGCTGGCAAGTCACGCGCTCGCGTTATGTCGCGCCGGCTCTGCCGGAGTGAGCGTGCCCGAACGCGACGGGACCACTTCGGTGTTTCGCTGGTGCGCCGTGGCGGGCGATCTGGCCGGCCATCTCGACCGGACGCTGCCCGGCGACGCCTGCCCCTGCGGCGCTGCCGAAGGACGCAAGGCGATGCTGCTGTTCGACCGGCCCGCGCGTTGCTTCGCGTCCTATCATGCGATCGAGCCACCCATTTACGAAGCGCTGCATGTCCCCTGGCGAGCGAACGGCCACGTGGTCGGCACCGTCTGGGCCGTGTCTCACGACCCCGCAAGACAATTCGACGCCGAAGACGCACGCCTGCTGCAAAGTCTCGCCTCATGCGCGAGCGCGGCGCATCAGATGACGTGCGCGCTGCGCGACGCGCAGGACACGGGCCGAAATCTTGCCCAGCAAGTCGCCGAGCGCACACGTACGCTGCAGGACATCAACACGAAGCTGCGCGACGAGGCCGCGCATCGCAAGCAGATCGAACGCGCACTGCGCGAAAGCGAAGCGCGCCTGCAAGCCGCCATCTCCATCGAAACCGTGGGCGTGCTGTTCTTCAATCTCGACGGCAGCATGGTCGACGCGAACAGCGCATTCGAGCAGATGAGCGGCTATAGCCGCGAGAATCTGCGCGCCGCTGCGCATTGGAAGCGGCTCGTGCCGCTCGAATTTCTCGGCGTCACCACGCGCGCCGTCACCGACCTCGCCACGGCAGGACGCACACAGCCCTATGAGCGACAACTGATCCGCAAGGACGGCACGCGCTGGTGGGGCCTCTTCGCGCCCACGCGGCTCTCGGGTGCGGGTATGGGCTCGAAGTGTGCCGAATTTGTGCTGGACATCACGGAGCGCAAGCGCGCGGAAACCGAATGCCTGGAAAGCGAGGAACGCTTTCGCGCGCTCGTGGAAGGATTCGCCCAGGCCGTATGGGAAACCGACGCGCAAGGTTTAACTGAAACGGTCTCGCCAAGCTGGTCGGCCTATACCGGCCAGCCCGCCGAAGAGGGCCTCGGCGACGGATGGGCCAAAGCCGTTCATCCCGACGATCGCGCCCACGCGCTGCATCAGTGGAAGGAAGCCGTTGCGGCGCAACGCGTGGTGAACGCGGAATTCCGCCTGCGCGTGGCCACGGGCGGCTGGAAATGGACCAACGTGCGCGCGGCGCCGATCTGGAATCCGGACGGCACGATACGCAAATGGGTGGGCATGAACATCGACATCGACGACCACCGCTGCGCGCAGGAAGCCCTGCGCGAGAGCGAAGCGCGCTTTCGCGCGCTCGCCGACGCCTCGCCCGCGCTCATCTGGCAGATCGATACGCAGGGCAACACGGTCTACCTGAACCAGCGCTACCTTGCAGCAATCGGCCTCATGCCCGCTCAGTTGCTGGAAACGGGCCTGCATGCGATCGTGCATCCGCAGGACCTGCCCGGCTTTCTTTCGCGCGTGCAGGCTGCGCAGCGCGACCAGAGCGCATTCCAGGTCCGCCTGCGTGTGAAGGTCAAGGACGAAAGCTGGCACTGGTTCGAAACCTGCTGCGCGCCGTGGCTTTCGGCGAGCGGCGAGCTTCGCGGCCATGTGGGCGTCTCGATCGACGTCACGGAAGCCGTGCGCGCCGAAGACGCACTCAAGGAAGCCGACCGCCGCAAGGACGAGTTCCTCGCAACGCTCGCCCATGAATTGCGCAATCCGCTCGCGCCCATCGCCAACGCGCTGCATCTGCTGAGGCGCAGCGATTTTGCCGCGGATTCGCAGCCGATCATCGACATGCTCTATCGTCAGGTGCATCACATGGTTCGGCTGATCGACGACCTGATGGAAGTTTCGCGCATCACGCGCGGCAAGATCGGCCTCGTGAAGGCGCCGGTTTCGCTCGCGGAGATCATCGAGAGTGCCGTCGAAACGAGCCGCCCCGGCATCGATCAGGCGCACCACCAGTTGAGCATCGCGCTGCCCGCTGCGCCCCTCGTGCTCGATGCGGACCGTGTGCGCCTCACCCAGGTCTTTGCGAACATGCTCAACAACGCGGCCCGCTACACCGAAGCGGGCGGCCAGATCCGGCTCGACGCGAGGCGCGAAGGCGATTGGGCAGTGGTTGCGCTGCGCGACACCGGCATCGGCATGTCGGCCCGGCAGATTGATAAGGCATTCGAAATGTTTTCGCAGGTGCATCGCCCCGCGGGCCAGAATCAGGGCGGTCTCGGCATTGGCCTGACCATGGTGCGCCACCTCGTGCGCATGCACGGCGGCACCGTCGAGGCCGCGAGCGCGGGGCCCGGAAAAGGCAGCGAGTTCACGGTGCGCCTGCCGCTATCCCGGCAAGCGCCGGACGGGGCCCGCACAACCCCCACAGGGCAAGCGCGCGCCGCGATATCGCTCGCGGGCAAGCGGATTCTCGTCGTCGACGACAACCACGACGCCGCCGACTCGCTCGCCATGGTCCTCTCTAGCGAAGGCGCCGATGTGCGCGTCGCGTACGACGGCAGCGCCGCGCTCGCCGCGCTGGACGAGGCGGTCCCGAATGCAATCGTGCTCGACATCGGCATGCCCGGCATGGACGGCTACGAAATCGCGCGGCAGATTCGTCAAAACCCGCGTTGCGCCGACATGCGCATCATTGCGCTCACCGGCTGGGGCCAGCACGCCGACCGGCTGCGCTCGCGCATGAGCGGCATCGACTCGCATCTCACCAAGCCGGTTGACTTCGGCATGCTGATCGAATTGCTCGTGGCACGCTGAAGCCGCGCGGGTGCGCCGCCCCTCGCATTTTCCCCAATCGCGGCCCCTCGTCATTGCGGCGGCCCATCGACACCAAAACGCCAGGCCGCAATTTCTTCCGCTACTGCGCGGCCACGGCGCGTCGTAATCGGTCATATCGACTGCCATGTTATGGAACAAGATGCGCGAGCGCTCGACGCCATAGCTCAGATCATCATTCGGCTGGTGGAATTCGCATCGGTCGGCAGGGTATCTGTGCATATTGGGGTAGCGAGAAGCCAACAAGGTACTAGAATGCATGGGTGCAAGTGAAGCAAAGGCAGTCTGTTCAGCCAGAACGATCGGTGGCGGTGTAACGTTTCGAATCCGTTATTGGAGGCATGCTCATGACGTGCCTGAACGAAAAGATTGTCGGTGCAGTCATGCTTATGCTGAGCGGCTACGCGTTCGCCGACGGCACCTTCATGAATGCCCCCGAAACCGAAACCATGACAGTCGCGAATATCGCGCCTGTGCCCATGGAAGTCGTCCCCTCTCTCCCTGAACCTCAGGCGTATTTGCAAAGGTACGAACTGGAATATCAGGGAAATCAGCCAAAGCCGTTCTACGCGCAAGTCGAAAGTTTCTATAGCGCGCCAGTGGCGCACGACAAATACCATTACCAATTCGAGAAAGGCGTGAGTGGAAGCGATTCCGGTTCGCAGTTCGCCGCGCACTCGTCCTCCAGTTATCTGCATTTCGGCCCCTCCACCGCGCCGCAAATCTCGATCGTCCAGATCCCGGACCCCACGCTTACGCTCGGCGCGCAGCCGCAGCGCAGGCTCTCGCTGACTGTCGACGACTGGGTGTTTTCCGCGACTGCGCGTCTCGCCGTTCTCCATTCTCACGACTCGGGTGCGACGATTTCCGTGCGGCACGGCTTTTCCGGTTTTTAGCCGCTAAAGCGCAATAGTCAATCAATATGCCGGAAGTGTTGATGCCGGCACGGCGAGTCATTGCATGGACAAGGATTGTGGATCTCTCGCGTCCACGCGCTTTCACGCGCACTGCGCTTTTATTTGGCATACCAATTCGCTGATTCGCGTGCGTCTCGCTCGGGCTTTTGTATGAATACGCTGCCACGTCGGCCGAGGCGCGTTCTGATGCGCCGAGTTGCCTGTTTGCGCCACATGCCGGGAACGGCGCATGCTACAGGCCATCGCGAGCCGAAACCCACCCCGCCCGATGAATCCACCCGAAACGCCCGCCATCATCGAAACGACGCTGCCCGCGCGGCTCGACCGCCTGCCGTGGGGCCGCTTTCACGTGCTGATCGTCGTCGCGCTGGGCGTCACCTGGCTGCTCGACGGCCTGGAAGTCACGCTGGCCGGAGCCGTCGCCAGCGCACTGAAAATGAGCCCACTGCTGCGGCTCGACAATGCCCAGGTGGGCCTTGCCGGCAGCGCCTACATTGCGGGCGCGGTGTGCGGCGCGCTCGGCTTCGGCTGGCTTACCGACCGGCTCGGCCGCCGCAAGCTCTTCTTCGTGACACTCGCCGTGTATCTGCTCGCCACTGCCGCCACGGCGCTTTCGTGGAATTTCGCGAGCTTCGTGGCGTTTCGGGCGCTCACCGGCGCGGGCATAGGCGGCGAGTATGCGGCGATCAATTCGACGATCCAGGAGTTCACGCCCGCGCGCGTGCGCGGCTGGACCGATCTCAGCATCAACGGCACGTTCTGGGTGGGCGCGGGCATCGGCGCGGCGGGCTCGCTCGTGCTGCTCGACCCGCATCTCTTACCCCCCGACTGGGGCTGGCGCGCGTGCTTTTTTATCGGCGCGGCGCTCGCGCTCGTCATCTTGCCCATGCGCCGCTGGATTCCCGAAAGCCCGCGCTGGCTACTCACGCACGGCGAGCACGATGAGGCGAAGCGCATCGTTCAGGACATCGAAACGCGCTTTCGCGCGGCGGGCCATACGCTCAGCTCCCCTCCCGACGACCCGCTGCGGCTGCACGCTCGCAGCCATACGCCGCTGAGCGCCGTGCTGCACGCCCTCTTCGTGCGCCACCGGCGGCGCGCGCTGGTGGGCCTCACGCTCATGACTTCGCAGGCCTTCTTCTACAACGCGATTTTCTTCACCTATGCGCTCGTGCTCACGGAGTTCTACCGCGTGCCCGGCAGCGAAGTGGGACTCTACCTGCTGCCGTTCGCGCTCGGCAACTTTCTCGGGCCTATCTTGCTGGGGAGGCTTTTCGACGTGATCGGCCGACGCACGATGATCGCCACGACCTACGCGCTCTCGGGCGTGCTGCTCACGGCGAGCGGGTGGCTCTTCGAGCAGGGATTGCTCACGGTGACGACGCAAACCATCGCATGGATGGTGATTTTCTTCTTCGCCTCGGCGGCGGCGAGCTCCGCCTACCTGACCGTGAGCGAATCGTTCCCGCTGGAAATCCGCGCGCTCGCCATTGCCGTGTTCTACGCGTTCGGCACGGCGCTGGGCGGCATCATCGGGCCGGCGTTCTTCGGACGGCTCATCGATACCCACCAGCGCAGCGAGGTATTCACAGGCTACCTGGTGGGCTCCGCGCTCATGGTCGGCGCCGCGCTCGTTGCCGCGATCTGGGGCGTGGACGCGGAGCGCAAGTCGCTCGAGCACGTCGCCACACCGCTCTCGGCGGTCCGCGACGAATAAGGCAGGCCGCCGCCCGGCAGCGCCGGAACAGCCTGTTTCACTTGCGCGTCTGCAGAACTTCCGTCTCACCGCGGAAAGACCCCATACCACGCAGGCTGCCGTGTCGAGCCGTATCGCCTCGCTGGAGGAGAGCTTCGACGTGCGCCAGTCCGACGGCAATTCGCGTTCGGCCACGCTCACACCCACGGACCGCAAAGGGCTCGTCTGCGCCGAGCGCATTGTGAATCTCGGCGAGGAAATACGCCGCGGAGCCGAGCACGCGAGCACGCGGCCGTGCGCGTGGATCTCGCACGGCGCTGGCCTGGTCCGGTTCCCTCTCGGCGCCACTCACCCTCGTCGGCTAGAATACGGCTCCGCCAAAGCCATTTATCGAATCAACGGAGTGTTTTCAGTGACTGAAGTGAATAAAGCCGCCATTCAACCGGGCAACGTCTTCAAGGACAACCTCGCACTGCTGCCGGGCATCGACGGCATCGAGCGCATCGATCTCGTGGACGGCCAGGGCGCCGTCGTCGCGAGCATCGAAAACCAGCCCGGCAAGCAAGGCTCGGTCGCGGTCTACCACTATCTGCGCGAAGCGTTCGGTACGCTCGACGCACGCGCTGCCGAGCACGGCCTCGCCGTGTTCGCCGAACACACCGCCGACGCGCGCAACCGTCCCGGCGCACACCCGAACGTCGACCGTCTGCTCGAAATCGCGGCAGGCGCTCCGGCGCTGCGCATCGACGTCATCGCCGCAGCCTGAGCATGGGATGTGAGCGAGCGTGCCACGTTGCACGCTTCGCTTCACGGTGGCCCGCAACGCAGGCCACCTCTTTTTTCTCCGCTGATCTTGCAGCAGCCGCGAGGCTCACTCCACCGTGTCGTTCACGTCGGTGAGGCGGATCATGTGCGGACGCACGCGCGCCTCGTCCTCGGGCTCCTCCTGCGCCGGCGGATGAATGAGCGCGTCGAGCCGCGCCCGTGTGGCGAGGAATTCGGGCGTGTTGAACTGCGCATAGCTGCGCGGACGCGGCACCGGCACCTCGATCAGCTCCTGCACCTCGCCCGGATGCGCCTTGAGCACGAGAATGCGGTCGGCAAGAAAGATCGCCTCGTCGAGATCGTGCGTGATGAAGAAGATCGTGATGTCGACGTTGCGCCAGATATCGAGCAGATGCGCCTGCATCTTCGCGCGCGTCTGCGCGTCGAGCGCGCCGAACGGCTCGTCCATCAGCAGGATGCCGGGCCGGTTGGCGAGCGCGCGAGCGATCGCCACGCGCTGCTTCATGCCGCCGGAAAGCTGGTGCGGATACGCGTTGGCGAACTTCTCGAGGCCCACGAGATCGAGCCATTGCAGCGCCTCGCGCTCGGCCTGCGTGTTGCCCTGTCCATTCATACGCAGTCCGAACATAACGTTCTTCTTGACCGTGAGCCACGGAAACAGCGTATAGCCCTGGAACACCATGCCGCGGTCGGCGCCGGGGCCGCGCACCGTCTTGCCGTTCACGCGCACCTCGCCCGAGGTCTGTGTTTCGAGGCCCGCGAGAATGCGGATGAGCGTGGATTTGCCGCAGCCCGAAGGCCCGATCACGCACACGAACTCGCGCCGGTGCGTGGTGAAGCTCACATCGGCGAGTGCCGTGTGCTCGCCTTGCGGCGTGACGAAGCGCTTCGTGAGATTGCGCACTTCGAGGATCGGCTCGCGCGCTTTCAGGCGTTCGAAGCGCGAGCGCACCGCATCGGACTGAAGGAGATAGTCGGGAACGGTTTGCGGATTGAACATGATGCGGTCCTTGAAGTTCCGGATGTGTTTCGATGAGCACGAGAGCTTGCGAATACTTCAGGCCTTGAGCGTGCGGTCCCACGGAAACAGCTTGCGCCCGAGGAACGCGAGCACGAGATCGGTGCCAAGCCCGATGATGCCGATCATCATGATGGCCGCGTAGACGTTGTCGAAGTGCTGGTAGCGCGCCTGCTGCGTGATGTACCAGGTGATGCCCGAGCTCGTGCCCACGAGCTCTGCGACGATCAGGTAGGTCCACGCCCAGCCGAGCAGGATGCGCTGGTCGCGGTAGAGGTCGGGCAGGATGCCGGGCACGACCACGTGCGTGAGCAGCTTCAGGCGCGTGGTGCCGAGCGTCATCGCCGCTTCGAGCAGGCCGTATTCGAGCTTGCGCGTGGTGTTGGCGATGATGAGCACCTGTTGGAACAGCGTGCCGATCACGATGATGGCGATCTTCGGCGCATCGTAGATGCCGAGCACGGCCACCATCAGTGCGCCGAACGCGGGCGCGGGCAGATAGCGGAAGAACTCGAAGAACGGCTCCTGAAGGCGCGCGAGCACGCTATAGGTGCCGCACACGATGCCGAGCGGCACGCCGATCAGCGAAGACACGACGAAGCCCCAGAAGATGATCTGGATGCTGTGCCAGAGGCTCTGATGCAGCCATACACCGTCCTGCGAGGCAGGCGGTGTCGTGAACGCGGTGTAGAACGCGCGCAGCACCTCGTGCGGCGCGGGCAGATACACCGGGTTCGCGCTCACCCCCGCCGGCAGGGCGGCGTGAGTCTCTCGCGCATGGTCGAGCTCGTCGGCGAACACGGCCTTGTCGACACGCATGCCGGGCTGGAAATAGTCCACGCTGCCCGGCTGCGTGATCAACACCTGCGGATGCCAGACGAAGGGCACGTAGCTCACCACGCACCACACGAGCACCGGCAACAGAAACGAGCCGATGCCCAACATCCACTTGCCACGCGGCGAAAGCTCGCGGCGTACGGCGAACCACCCAGTCTGGCTGATTTCGGCCATGATCTTCTCCTGCTTGATGACGACGGTCGACGGTCGACGAAATGCCGCCTTATTTCAGCGCGCTGGTGAGCGACGGGTCCACATAGGCACTCACGTCCTGCGAGCTCTTGTAGACCTGGTACTTCACGTTGAATGCGTCGGCGGTCCGGCTCGAACCGTACAGCGAGCGAAAGCCGTCAGCCTTCACGTAGGCCTGTTGCGCCTCAGGCAGCGTGAGCAGCTTCGTGCCCTTGAGCAGCGGCAGATATTGCGCCGGCGTGAGGCCCACGCGCGCGGCCATGATCTTCACGGCGTCGGGCTGCGTGGCCGGGTCGTCGATGTACTTCACCACGCGGTACCAGACCTGCGCGAGCTTCTCGTAGTCGGCCTTGTGCGCGGCGAGGCTCACTGGGTTCACGGCGAGCACGTCGTAGATGAGGCCCGGCTCGTCGGCGGACGTGAACACGGGGCGCGCGCCCGGCACCGCACGCTGCGCCTCGCCCGCGTTCGGCTGCCACGCGGCAATGGCCGCCACGTCGCCAGACGCGAGCACCTGCGGCGTTTCGTTCGTCTTCGCGTTGACGAGCGTGACGTCGCCCTCCTTCAGGCCCGCGCGCTGAAGCGCGTCGAGCAGCAGCAGGTGATCGACCACGCCGAACTCCACGCCGATCTTCTTGCCCTTGAGGTCCTGGATCTTGCGCGCGGGCGGCTTGGCGATGACCATGTCGTTGCCGTTCGAATAGTCGGTGATGAGCGCCATCACGTTCTTCGCTCCATTCGCCCCCATCGTGAGCGCGTCGCCGTTGGTGACGAGCACGGCGTCGAGCTTGTTGGCCGCGAACGCGTCCATGGAAGCGGCGTAGTCGAACCAGTCGAACTTCACGTCGAGACCCGCTTCCTTGAACCAGCCCTTGTCGATCGCAACCTGCCACGCCACCCAGCCCGGCCAGTCGCTATAGCCGATGCGCAGCGGCGCCGCGCTCGCGGCCTGCGCGCCGGCCGCGAACAGTCCCGCGGCGAGCGTGAGCGCACTCGCGGCGCGCAGCGCCCAGCGGCGCAGATGTGTGCCCGCTTTCGCGTGGCGCGTTTCGTTTGCATGGCTTGCGAACGGATGGTGCGTCGTCTTCATGGCGGATCTCCGGGAAAAAAGGTGCAACGGGTTTCTTGACGTAATGGCTTGAGATTTCATGCTTCGGCGCTCTCGGCTTGTGTCTGCGCCTGGGCCTGAGATTGGGTCTGCGCAGCGCGATATGCGCGCCAGCCGCCGTGAGCGCTGATGTCGGGTGCGCCAGCGAGCGCGGCGCTCTCGCAAAGGAAGCCGAGCGCCGTCTCGCCGTTGGCGAGTGCTATCGTGCCGATGCCGAGCGGCGCGGGAATGCCCGCGACGAACGAACCGAACGCTACAGTTGGCATCTCCCAGACTTCGACTTCGATTGCCGCGCCACCTTCGTTCACGCGCCCGAGGCCGGGCTTCGCGGGCGCTTGCGGCACCGCTTGCGGGAGTGCGTAAAGGCGATAGACATTCGCAGTGGTCGTGGTTTCGACGAGGCGCGCGCCACGCTCGGTCAGCTGCGCGTTGAGCGGCTCGCCGCTCAGGTGCGCGCCCACCACGGCAACCCGCACCGTGGGCGCGGCTCCTTCGTGCGCAGGCCGCACCGCCTCGAACTTGCCCTCGCCGGTCCACGCGCGGGCCAGATCGAGCAGAAACGCGTCGTCGTGTGCGCGCGCAACGAACGTGATGCCGAACGGCTTGCCCGCGTGCGGGCCCGTTGCGCATTCACCCGCTGGCACAGCAAGTGCACTGAGGTCGAGCAGGTTCACGAAGTTCGTGTAGTAACCAAAGCGCGCATTCACGCCGATGGGGTCCGCTTCGAGTTCGTCCACGGTGGCCGTGGTCGGCGAAGTGGGCGTGACGAGCGCATCGATGTGCCGCCATGCGCGCTCGCTCACCATGCGCAGCGCGGCAAGGCGGTCGAGCGCTGCGAAGGCGTCGGCCGCACTCCAGCGCGTCGCGCCGCCCACGATCTCGCGCGTGACCGGATGCAGCGCCTCGGGCTGCGCCTCGAAGAACGGACGGATCGCAGCAAGACGCTCGGCCACGAATGGGCCTTCGTAGAGCAGCCGCGCCGTGGCGAGGAACGGCTCGAAATCGATCTCGACGAGTTCGGCACCGGCCGCACGCAGCTTCGCGAGCGCCGCATCGAACGCTTCGGCATACGAACTATTGCCATAGAAGTTCAGTTGTGCCGCGCGCGGTACGCCGAAGCGCACGCCCGCGAGCGAAGCGCGAGCACGTCCCGCAGGCTGCCAGGCGCGCGCGTAAGGGTCGTCCTCCGTCACACCGCGCGCGCACTCGAACACGCGCTGGGCGTCATTGGCGCAATGCGCAAAGATCGAGACGCAATCGAGCGAGCGGCAGGCGGGCACGACGCCCAGCGTGCTCAGCACGCCCTTGGTCGGCTTGAGGCCCACGAGCCCATGAAACGCAGCGGGCACGCGGCCCGAGCCCGCCGTATCGGTGCCGAGCGAGAACGCCGCAAGCCCGAGCGCGACGGCCACCGCCGACCCCGAACTCGAACCGCCCGAGGCGTACGCCGGGTCGAGCGCGTTGCGGCACGCGCCGTGCGGCGAACGCTGACCCGATAGCCCCGTGGCGAACTGGTCGAGATTGGTCTTGCCGACGGGAATCGCCCCCGCCGCGATCAGCCGCTCGACCACGGGCGCACTGCGCTCCGGCGTGTAGGCGTAAGCGGGGCAAGCCGCCGTGGTCGGCACGCCCGCCAGATCGATGTTGTCCTTGATGGCGAACGGCACGCCGTAGAGCGGCAGCGCGGACGGATCCTGGCTTGCGAGCGCATTCGCGTAACGCATCATCTCGTCGCGTGTGAGCGCGCGTATCCATACGCGATGCGGGTCCTCGCCAGCCGTGCGCGCGGCAATGCGCTCGACGAGCTGCGCCGGTGTGAGACTGCCTTCCAGATAGCGCGCGCGCAGCGCCTCGATCGTCATCGGCAGGTCGTCGTTGTGCTTGTTCATTGGCATGCGGCCTCCTCGCCGCTCACGGCTGCTGCTTGCGCGGCGTCGACCGATGCTTCGGACGCCACACGGATCACCATTAAACGCTGGCCCGCCACCACGGCGTCTCCCGCCGCGCAATCGAGCGTTTCGATCACGCCGCTTGCGCTTGCGTTCACGGTCACTTCCATCTTCATCGATTCGAGAATCGCCACGTCCTGCCCTTCCTCGACACGATCGCCTTCGGACACGAGCAGCTTCCACACGCTGCCCGAGACATCGGCGCCGATTGCGCGGCAGTCTTCTGGCAACGCTTGCGCCGCACGCGCGGCGCTCGCCGCGTCATCAGCCGCACCCTCCGCAACGTATTCCGCCTGACCCGCCGCGCGCCAGCGTTCGCGCTCGGCTTCGAACGAGGCCTGCTGCGTGGTCTTGAACGCCGCGATCGAGGCTGCCTCGTCGCGCAGGAAGCGCTCGTATTCGCCAAGGTCGAACACCGACTCCTCGATCCGCAGGCTGCGCCGCCCCGCGAGGAATTCGCTGCGCCACTCCGCGAGTTCGGCCTCGCTCACCTCATAGAAGCGGATCTCGTCGAAGAAGCGCAGCAGCCACGGCTTGCCCGGCGCGAATTCGGCCGTCGTGCGATAGCGGTTCCACATCTGCACGGTGCGTCCCACGAACTGATATCCGCCGGGGCCTTCCATGCCGTACACGCACAGATACGCGCCGCCAATGCCCACGGCATTCTCAGGCGTCCACGTGCGCGCCGGGTTGTACTTGGTCGTGACGAGCCGATGGCGCGGATCGACAGGCGTCGCGACCGGCGCGCCCAGGTAGACGTCGCCGAGGCCGAGCACGAGGTAGCGCGCGTCGAACACGATGCGTTTCACGTCGTCGATGCTCGCGAGCCCGTTGATGCGGCGGATGAACTCGATATTGCTCGGGCACCACGGCGCGTCCGGGCGCACCGACTGCATGTAGCGCTCGATGGCGACGCGCGTGGACGGGTCGTCCCACGAGAGCGGCAGATGCACGATGCGGTTGGGCACGCGCATCGCATCGACGGCGGGTAGCGCTGATTCGGCATCCTTAAGATGGTCGATCAGACGGTCGAGCGTGAGCCGCGCGGGATCGAAATGCACCTGCAGCGAGCGGATGCCCGGCGTGAGATCGACGATGCCCGGCAGTCGGTGCTCATCGAGCCAGTTCATGAGCGCATGCACGCGAAAGCGCAGCTTCAGGTCGAGCACGGACGGCCCGTACTCGATCAGCAGGTTGCGGTCGCCCGAGCGGCGGTACACCACGCCCACGCCTTCGCCGGAAGAATCGTCGCGGTACAGCACGCATTCATGCGTGGCCTCGCTCGAAGCCGCACGCGTAGCGGGCACGAAGCGCACCGTATCGCCGGGGCGCAACTGCCCAAGCTTCCACAACTCGTCGCCGACCACCGTGACCGGGCACACGAAGCCGCCGAGACTCGGGCCGTCCGGGCCGAGAATCACGGGCATGTCGCCGGTGAAGTCCACCGCGCCGATCGCATAGGCGTTGTCGTGGATATTCGACGGATGCAGGCCCGCCTCGCCGCCGTCCGCGCGCGCCCACTGCGGCTTCGGGCCGATCAGGCGCACCCCCGTGCGGCTCGAGTTGTAGTGCACGGTCCAGCGCGCCTCATAAAGCATCGCAATGTCTTCGCGCGTGAGGAAGTCAGGCGCGCCGTGCGGGCCATCCAGCACCGCAAGTTCCCATTCGTGCGTGAGCGCCGGCAAGCGCTCCTGCGCAAGCCGTGCGCCCGCTTCGCCTTTGCCCGCGCCGGGCGCGAGATGCAGCACGTCGCCCTTGCGCAGCGCGCGACCCGCGTGGCCGCCGAACTGCCCGAGCGTGAACGTCGCCTTGCTGCCGAGGTAGTCGGGCACCTGCAGCCCGCCCTTCACCGCAAGGCACGCGCGCACGCCCGCGCCCGTCACGCCACCCAGCTTGAGCACCGCGCCCGCGCCAGCGCGCACCACCTGCCAGTACGGCACGGGCTCGCCGTCGAGTGTCGCGGCAAGCGGCGCGCCGCCCAGCACGAAAAGCGTCTCCGTGTTGAAGCGCAACGTCGCGCCAACCATCGTGAATTCGAGGCCGGCCGCGTCAGGCGCATTGTCGAGCAGTTCGTTGGCGAGTTTGAACGAGCGGTCGTCCATCGGGCCGGAAGGCGGCACGCCCACGTCCCAGTAACCAAGGCGGCCCGGCGTCTGCTGGACGGTCGTCTGCACGCCGCCGTCGAGCACGTCGATCGTATGCGGCGCGAACAGGAAGCGACCAAGGAAACCGGTGGTCTGCTCGCCGGCCACGAACGTTGCGCATCCAACGATCGCACGCAGATAGTCGAGATTCGTCTCGATGCCATAGAGCTGGGTGCGCGCGAGTGCGCTGCCGAGCTTCGCGAGCGCGGCCTCGCGCGTGGCGCCCGTGGCGATGATTTTCGCGAGCAACGGATCGTAGAACGCGCTGACTTCGGTGCCCGCGTCGATCCACGTGTCCACGCGCGCATCGGCGGGAAACCCGACGTGCGTGAGCAAGCCCGAACTCGGCTGGAACTGGCGGTTCGGATCTTCGGCGTAGACGCGTACCTGTATGCTCGCCGCGCCCGGCGCGAGGGTATCCACGCGCGAGAGCGTATCGAGCGGCGCGAGCGTGCCTTCGGCCTGGCGGATCATCCATTCGACGAGATCGACGCCGTACACCTCCTCCGTCACGCCATGCTCCACCTGCAGCCGCGTGTTGACCTCCAGGAAGTAGAACGCGCGCGTTTGCGTGTCGAACACGAACTCCACGGTGCCCGCGCTCGCATAGTCCACCGCTTTCGCAAGGCGCACGGCGGTCGCATGCAGCGCGCGGCGTTCCTCATCGGTCAGGCCCGGCGCGGGCGTCTCTTCGATCACCTTCTGGTTGCGCCGCTGCACCGAGCAGTCGCGCTCGCCAAGCGAGATCACATGGCCTGCGCCGTCGCCGAACACCTGCACTTCGATATGGCGTGCATGCTCGACGAACTTTTCCAGGTACACACCCGCGTTTGCGAAGTTCGTCTCGCCGAGGCGCGCGACCGAGGCGAACGCGGCTTCGAGTTGCGCAGCGTCACGGCACAGCGACATGCCGATACCGCCTCCGCCCGCCGTGCTCTTGAGCATCACCGGGTAGCCGAGTTTAGCCGCCGCTTCCAGCGCTTCGGCCACGCCAGCAAGCAGGCCGGTGCCCGGCAGCAACGCCACCTCGTTGGCGCGGGCGATTTCGCGCGCCGTGTGCTTGAGTCCAAAGGCGGTCATCTGCTCCGGGCGCGGGCCGATGAAGGCAATGCCCGAGCGTTCGCACGCACTGGCGAACGCGGCGTTCTCCGAGAGAAAACCATAGCCCGGATGCACGGCCTGCGCACCGGTGCGGCGCGCGGCCGCGAGAATCGCCTCGGCGTTCAGGTAGCTTTGCGCAACGGGAGCGGGCCCGATGCAGACGGCTTCGTCCGCGAGCGTCACGTGCATTGCGTGGCGATCCGCTTCCGAGTACACGGCCACCGATGCGATGCCAAGGCGCTTCAACGTGCGGATCACGCGGCACGCAATCTCGCCGCGGTTGGCAATGAGGATCTTGTCGAATGCCATCGTCATGCCCCCCACACCAGCAAGCGCACGGGCGTCGGGTTATAGCCGTTGCAGGGGTTATTCAGTTGCGGGCAGTTCGAGATCAGCACCGTCACGTCCTGCTCCGCGCGCATCTCCACGTATTTGCCGGGCGCGGAGATGCCGTCTTCGAACGTGAGCTTGCCAAGCGGCGTGACCGGCACGTTCATGAAGAAGTTGATATTGCTGACGATGTCGCGCTTGCCGAGCAACGCGCCCACGCCGCAGGTGCAATGCGCGAGCGCGTTGAGGTAGCTGTCGCGGCAGCTGTGCATGTGGCGCTTTTCCAGCGCGTAGCGCACGGTGTTGCTCTCGGCCGCACAGGCGCCGCCGAGCGTGTCGTGACGGCCGCACGTATCGGCGACGATGGTGAGAAGTGGCGCGCCGAGGTTCGACATCAGCACGCTGCCTGCGCTCAGATACAGGTTGCGTTGCGCGCGGATCGTGTCCTGCGCGCTGTAGCGCTCGGTGGGATCGGCGCTGCTGTAGAACAGCGTATCCACGGCCTGGTTGCCTTCGAGATCGACGATGCGCAGCGTCTCGCCGCGCTTCAGGTCGTGCAGCCAGGGTTCGCCCGCGGGCAGCGTGAAATCGGTATGGGCGTCGCGCGCGTCGAGCGCGCTTTCGATGATCGGCATGACGGCTCCCTTGGCGCTCAGGCGAACAGACGGTCGGTGTTGATGAAGCCGCGCTCGTTCTCGGCGCAGGCGGTGCGGCACAGGTCATCTGCGCTTGCACGGCCCTCGGCCGAGTAGGCGCGCCAGGCGACGAGCTTCACCGGCTTCGGCGCATACTCGCCGTGCGGGTCGAGCGGATGCGGCGCCGTGGAGAACGCGGCCAGCGTGTTCATCTCGAAGCGCAGGTCGAACGCCGCGCCGGCGCGCGAGTGGCGCGGCACGAATTCGAGCGCGCCGTCCCCGCCCACGGCGACCTTGCTGAAGAAGTTGACGTTGGCCACGAGATCGCGCGCGCCGAGGCCGTATTTCGCTAGTTCGAGCACGAGGCTGTCGCGGCCATTGCGGATCATTGCGTTGCGATGCGCCTGGTAGCGCTTCTCACCGTACTTGCGCGCGAACAGCGCCGCGTCGCCCACGCCGCCGAGCGGGTCGTGCCAGCCGAGTGTGTCCGCCGTGATCGAGGCGATCACGCGGCCCATATCGGTATAGAGCGCGTGGCCGCGCGTGAGATGGGCCGTGTGCTGCGCCTTGAGCGTGTCGGCCATGTTGTAGCGTTCGAGCGGATCTTCCTGGCGGTGAAACACGGCGGCGAGATTCGCGCCGCCTTCGAGGTCGATCACGCGCAGCGCAAGGCCGCGGCGCAGGATGCCGGACCAGTGCGTGCCCGCGGGAATCACGGTTTCCCAGAGCACGTCCACGGGTGGCAAATCGCGCGGCAGGTCAGGCTGCGCGTTGGCAGAGGAGAAGCTGGACGGCATGGAGGCTCCTGGTTGCGAAGGGATGGGGCGTGAGAGGGCGACCGAACGACATCGCGACCTCCCGGGCTTTTATCCCTCCGTGGAGCCTCATCGCCGCCTTGCTGGCAAGGTGGGAGACGAGACCGGATTGCTCTCGGACCAGACATCGAACGCGCCGCATGAAACCATATGCCGCGCCGACCGGAACCCTAGCGATCCTAAGATGATGCAAATTGCTTCGCACCTCTCGCCAGGCTAATTAGCGAGTTCTGTGCCAGGGCCGTTGCTAACGGGCTCGAACGGCCCGTGATGCGCCCTGGCGGACCCAGACGGTGTGTATTGCGTGCTTTCAGGAAGCACGCGCGCGCAATCGCAGTGCAGCGCATGCACCAGGTTGCGGGATCAGGCACCGTGACAGGGCATCGCAGCCCTGCGCTGAGCGCTTGCAAGGCGCGGATGGCCAATGGCATATGAATTGCGTTCGTATGCGGCTCCATCTGCCCGCACATTCATTCGCTCATGCGCCCATCGAGACTCGCCATGCCAACCGCCTCGCACTTCACCGCCCGCCTGCGCCAGTTTCTCTATGCCATGCTGGCCGCGCGCTTCATCGAACTCGATTCGCGCGCGGCATCCAATACGAGGCGCAAGTAAGCGCGCGGCGCCCTTACCCCGACAGCGCTTCGAGCCGCACGCCATTCGTGCGCGGCCCGAACGCGCCAATCGAGATCATCACGGCGAGCATGCAAACGGTGACGCCCGCGAACACGCCGCTCACGCCGAACTCGCGCAGCAACGCAGCGATGATGAAGCCCGACATCATCGCGCCCACGCGGCTCGCGGAATAGACGATGCCATTGGCGCTGCAACGCACGGCCGTGGGAAACAACTCGGCCTGATAGGCGTGGTAGCAGACGGAGATGGTCTGCCCCGCGAGACTGATCAGCACGCCAAACGCGATGAGCGCAACCGGCCCGCGCGATTGCGCGAACAGCAGACCGAACACGATCACGGCGAAGGCCGAGCCGACGATCAGCCACTTGCGCTCGATGCGATCGGCCACGAGCATCGCGAGCAACGGCCCGCACGGCAGCGCAATGGCGATCACGAACGCATAGAGCAGGCTCTTCGTGACGGTCACGCCCTGCCCGATCAGGAGCGTGGGCACCCAGTTCGCAAAGCCGTAGTAGCCCACGGCCTGGCACAGGTTGAACGCGACCAGCATGATGAGGCGCGAGCGATACGGCGGCCGCCAGAGCTCCGCGAGCGAGGCGCGCCGGTGCGCGGGCAGCGCCGGCATGGGCGCAGGCTCGGACAACGCCATACCGCTCTCGCGCACGGCCCGCTGCTCCATCTGCGCGATCACGCGCTCCGCGGCTTGCGTGTGTCCATGCGAGACGAGCCAGCGCGGGCTCTCCGGCACCGTGCGGCGCACGAACCACACGAGCGCGGCCCCGAGCGAGCCCGCGAGCACGACCCAGCGCCAGCCGTCGAGGCCGAGCGGCGCCTGCGGCACGAGCCACCACGAAAGCAAGGCCGAAATGGGCGCAGCCGAAAACATGACAGCCTGGTTGAACGCCATCGCGCGGCCGCGCATCTGCTGCGGGACCATCTCCGTGACATAGCTGTCGATCGTGACGATCTCGATGCCCACGCCAATGCCCGTGATGAAGCGCCACAGGATCAGCCCCTGCGAGGTGTGCTGGAACGCCATCGCCACCGAGCCCACCGAATACCAGAGCAGCGAAAACGTGAAGACGCTGCGCCGCCCGAAGCGGTCGGGCAGCCAGCCCAGGCAGAAGGTGCCGACGAAGAGGCCCGCGAAGGTCGCGGCCACGAACGCGCCTATGCCGTTGAAGCCGAAGAACGCCGAGGTCGTGGTCTGCAGCATCCCGCTCTTCGCCATGCCCGGCGCGATGTAGCCCGTGAAGATCAGATCGTAGACTTCGAAGAAGCCGCCCAATGAAATCAGCAGGACGAGCATCCAGAGCTGGCGCGTGGCGGGCAGCCGGTCGAGGCGAGCGGACAGCGCCGCCGCCGCGAGATTGCCGCTGGGTAGGGACGTGACGGGGTCGAGCGCGTCGTCGGCGCCCAGGGTTCGTTGCATGGTTGTCTCCGTGGCGACGCCTCGCTGGGCGTCTTTCTTGTGGACGCGAGCTGTCCCCTCGCGGCGCCCGACTCGTTGCGCGCGCCACGATCTGGGAGCGCCTGCGGTGGAAACCTCAAGCGCTCCATTTGCCTCGCGGGCAGGATTTCAGGGCGTTCGAAGCGCCTTCAGACCGGCAAGCACCTCCTCGGTATGCTCGCCCACGCGCGCAAGCGGCTGGCGCACGCCAGGGCGGCGGCCGCCCATCAGCAGCGGCAGCAATACGACTTCGGTCGTGCCGCCGTCGTCGGTCTGCATCGGTGCCAGGCCGCCGCTCGCCTTCAGGTGCGGGTCGTCGAACAGTTGATCGGGGCGCACGATCGGCGCGTAGGGAATACCGGCCGCTTCGAGGCGCGGCATCAGCTCCGCCACCTGGTGCGTGGCGAGCACTTCAGCCAGGCGCGCAAGCAGCTCGGGCCGCGCCGCCACGCGCAGCGCATTGTTCGCGAAGTGCGGCTCGTTCGCAAGCTGCGGGCAGCCAATCACGTCGCAGAGCGTCACGAACTGCTTGTCGCTCACCGCGCCGATGAATAGCTGCTCACCCTCGGCGAGCGTGAACACGTCGTACACGCTCCACGCGGAAACGCGCGAGGGCATTGGCGGCGGGGCTTCGTGCGTCATGGCGTACTGCTGCATGTGCTGGGCGCTCAGGAACACGCAGTTCTCGAACAGCGCGCTCTGCACCTCCTGGCCACGGCCGGTCGCATCGCGCTCGCGCAGCGCGGCCAGCACGCCAATCGCCCCGAACATGCCGCCCATGATGTCGTTGACCGACGTGCCCGCGCGCAACGGCCGCCCGGCGGGCCCTGTCATGTATGCGAGGCCGCCCATCATCTGCACGACTTCGTCTAGCGCGAGGCGCTTTTCGTACGGGCCCGGCAGAAAGCCCTTGTGCGACACATAGACGAGGCGCGGAAAGCGCTGCGAGAGCGTGGCGTAATCGAGGCCGAGCTTTTCCATGAGGCCGGGCCGGAAATTTTCGAGCATCACGTCGCACTGGCCGATCAGCTCGACAGCTGCCGCGCGCCCCTCCTCGGTGTTGATGTCGAGCACCACGCTCTTCTTGTTGCGGTTGAACGAGCGGAAAAATCCGATGCCGAGCCCAGGCAGGTTGCGTGTCTTGTCGCCGCCTGGCGGTTCGACCTTGATGACTTCGGCACCGAGGTCTGCGAGGATCATCCCGCAGGTCGGGCCCATGACCATGTGCGTGAATTCGACGACACGTACGCCTTCGAGCGGCAGCCGGTTGGCAGTATTCATCAGGACCTCAAACTAATCAAACGTGATGGGTGGCGGCGCCGAACGTCTTGGGCAGGCCAGCGCGCCAGAGCGTACCGTGCAGCGTTTCGCCCTCGAGCCATTGGGCCACGCGCGCGCGCAGCGCGAGCAGGCGTTCGATGTCGATGCCGGTGTCGATGCCCATATCGGCGAGCATGAACGCGAGGTCTTCGCTCGACGCGTTACCGCTCGCGCCCGGTGCGTGCGGGCAGCCGCCGATGCCGCCGAGGGTGGCGTCGAAACGCGTCACGCCCGCCTCCAGCGCGGCGTAGACATTGGCGAGCGCAAGGCCGCGTGTGTCGTGAAAGTGCGCGCACCATAGCCGCTCGCCGGCGATCTTGCGCGCTGCCTCGAAGAGCGAGCGCACGGCGGCGGGGTTCGCGTAGCCGACCGTATCGGCAAGGCTCACGCGGTCCGCGCCCGCGTCGAGCAGCGCGTGCATGCAGCGCAGCACCTGCGCGGGCTCGACGCGCCCTTGCAGCGTGCAGCCGAACGCCGTGCCGATGCCGCCTTCGATCAACGTCTTTGCACCGCTGGCGTCGCGCACGGCGCGCATACGCGCGACCTCGGCGACGACTTCGTCGGGTGTCTTGCGCAGATTCGCAAGGCTATGCGCCTCGCTTGCCGAAAGCGGCACGAGCATCAGGTCCGCCTGCACTTCCAGCGCGCGCTCGGCGCCCTTGAGGTTCGGCACGAGCACCGAGACGAACAGGTGCGGCAGCGTCTTCGCAAACGCGACGAGTTCCGCCGTATCGGCGAGTTGCGGCAGCAGGCGCGCAGGCACGAACGAACCCACTTCGATTTCGCGCTGGCCGGCCTCGTGCGCGGCGCGTATCCATTCGATCTTGTGCGCGCTCGGCAACACGGTCTGGATGCTCTGCAGGCCGTCGCGCAGGCCGACTTCGCGGATCACGGCGCGCTGCGGTAATGGGGGCATGAAGGTGTCTCCGTTTTTGTCTCCAGCGATGTGCTAACTTTAGACATTCCGCGAAATACATAAAGCGGTATTTTGGAAGCTTCATGATTCCAATCTGGAAACACAGCGGAAGCATCAAAAACGCAGAAAGGAGACACACCGTGCACGACATCGACCTCAAGACCCTGCGTCTGCTGGTGAGCGTGTGCGAGCACGGCAACATGGGCCGCGCCGCGCGCGAGGAGCATATCGAGCCCTCCGCCATCAGCAAGCGCATCGCCCAGCTCGAAGGCGAGTTCGGCGTGCCGCTGCTCACGCGCTCACGGCGTGGCGTGCAGCCCACCGCGGCAGGCCTCGCGCTGCTCGAACATGCGCGCAGCGTGATCTTCACGCTGGAGCGCGCCGCCAGCGACGTCGCGGCGGTCGGCAGCGGCCTGCATGGCAGCGTGAGCGTGTGCGCTTCGGCCTCCGCCATCGCCGAAGCGCTGCTCGATGACCTCGCTTCGTTCATGCGGCTGCCCGCGCACCAGAACATTCGCGTGAACGTGGACGAACGCACCTCGCGTGAACTCGTCGAGCGCGTGCGCGACGGCGCGGTGTCGCTGGGCGTGTGCTGGGACAACGTGGAGCTCGCGGGGCTGCAGTCACGCCCCTGGCGCGAGGACCGGCTCGCGCTCGCCGTGCATCCCGAACACGCGCTTGCGAAGCGCAGAACGATCGCGTTCGAAGAGACGCTCGATTACGAGCACGTGGGCCTGCCGCCCTCCACGGCCGTTCATACGCTGCTGCAACGCTCGGCCGCGCGCAGTGGGCGCACGGTCGCGTATCGCGTGGTGGTCTCGAACTTCGACGCGGCTTTTCGTGTGGTGGCCGCGAATCTCGGCATCAGCGTCGTGCCGCAGGAAGTGGGCAACACGTACCGGCGCATCATGGACGTGCGCACCATTCCCCTCACCGACGCCTGGGCGCGCCGGCGTTTCATCGTCTGCTTCCGTGCGTTCGACGCGCTGCAGCCCGCGGCGCAGCGCATGGTCGAGCATCTGGTTGAGCGGGCCGCGCACAACCGGCGCGGCGCCAAAAGCAAAGCCTGAACTGGCCACACGCGGCGCGCCTCAAGCAGCCGCCTTCTTCGCGCGTTTGCGCGCAGGCTCGCGGTCGGCCGCTTTCATCTGCGCGAGTCGCGACGGTGCAGGCGCAGTTGGCGTCGCCGCAATTGCTGGTGGAGATCGCCATGGTGGCGCTCGGGTAGGTGCCGTAGAGAAAGCTGCCGACGTCGCCGTGAAAGCACGCCGACAGCTTCTGGCGCGAGGCCTGGGCGTATCAGCATTGCGCGCGCGTTCTGCCAGCGCGAAATCACGTTTGGGCGGCACAATGCAGCAATCCACCCGAACTGCGAGGAGCGCGCGATGGCCCTTCCCTATGGCTTCGTCAAGACGAAGATCGTTTCCGCACCACAGTTGCAGTCGACGCGGCGGCCTCGTGAAGTTCAGTATCATCTGCACTTTGGCGTCGAGGTGAACGGCGCGCAGTGGGATATCGCCGTGAACGTGGGCACCACCGACGCCGACGACCTGCTCAAATACAAGCTCGTATTCGACTTCAGCCACAGCGTGCTCGCCACGCTCGCGGGCGAGCCTGCGGGGTCGACGAACCTGACGGGCACGGACGCGCTGCCCGCGATCGACTTCCAGCGCAGCGACTTCCTTGCCAACACCGGCGCGTGGCGCAACAGCGACGTGATGGACGGCTCCGATCAAGTCGAGCCCGTCGCGACGCTGCAGCGTCTGCTGTCGAGCGCGCAGCAGTCATCGCTCGACGTGTATGTGTTCGGCCGTTTCTTCAGCGAAGGCAATGGCATGCACGACGTCCACATGAACCAGGGATCGACGGGCGAGTTCATCCACCGCGCAGGTGACGACTCGAACGACCACAACGATATCTGGCAGGACGGCGCATTGCTCGTGAACCTTGGCCAGCCGGAATGGGCCTTGTATGTGGCGGCGTTCGACCAGCAATATCTGCCAACCGATGACCTCGGCAACCCCATGCCCGATTCGCAGCCGATTTCGTGAATACAGCGCGGACGCACTCCGGTTCGCGCAATGTGCCCGCACGTGCGCTGGAAATCGCAGCCCCCTCGGGAGCGGAAGTCGATCTTCGCATTGTGGCTCACCGTGCGCGGATCGCCAGGCGCGATGTAGCCGGTGGGCGGCCGCCGCGTCCGTGCCCCGGCCACGTTCGTCCCGCCCGAAGCAACATCTATGACATGATCGGCGCGTTCTGCAACCGGAGCGGGAGCGCCATCATGCCCCGCCTGGCCCGCGTGCCTCGTATACCTCGCCCGCTTGCCTGCCTGAGAGCCGGCGCGATCGCCGTCTCACTCGCGCTGCTGGCGGCTCCGCTCGCGTTCACCTCCGCGCAAGCCTGCACGCGCGCGCTCTACGTGGGCGATAGCGGCCTCGTCATCACCGGGCGCTCGATGGACTGGTCCGAAGACATGCGCTCGAATCTATGGGTCTTTCCAGCCGCCATCGAGCGCAACGGCAACGCCGGGCCGCGCTCGCCGCACTGGCGTTCGAAATACGGCAGCGTAGTGGTCTCTGGCTACGACATCGGCAGCGTGGACGGCATGAACGAACGCGGCCTCGTCGCCAACGCGCTCTATCTCGCCGAAACCGATTACGGCAAGCCCAACTCGGACCGCTCACCGCTCTCCATCAGCCTGTGGGCGCAATACGTGCTCGACAACTTCGCCACGGTATCCGAGGCCGTTAAAGCACTTGGCAACGATCCGTTCCAGATCATCGCCCCGCCCCTGCCCGACGGCAAGCCAATCTCGATTCACCTCTCGATATCCGACCCGCAAGGCGATTCGGCCATCCTCGAGTACATCGACGGCAAGCTCGTCATCATGCACGACAAGGCGTACAAGGTGATGACGAACTCGCCGATCTACCCCGAGCAGCTCGCGCTCAACACGTACTGGAAAGGCGTGGGCGGTCTCGCGTTCCTGCCCGGCACGAATCGCGCGGCTGACCGCTTCGTGCGCACTTCGTTCCTGCTCGACGCCATCCCCAAGCGCGCCGATCCGGCCTATATGGCGGACGTGCCGCAGCAGAACCCCGACTACCAGGCCGTGGCGAGCGTGATGAGCCTGATGCGCTCGGTGAGCGTGCCGCTCGGCATCACGACGCCCAACATGCCGAATCTCTCCTCGACGATCTGGCGCACGGTCGCGGACCAGACCAACCTCGTCTACTACTTCGATTCCGCCACGCGCCCCGACACCTTCTGGATCTCGCTGCGCAAGCTCGACCTCAAGCCCGGCGCGCCAGTCATGAAGCTCACCATCGATTCGGGCCAGGTCTATTCGGGCGAAGTCTCGGGCGACTTCGTGGCCACGCCGTCGTTCAAGTTCATGCCCGCGCCGCCGCCGTGAGGCGGTTGCAGACGCTCATGCTTGCTGCACGTGAGCGCGCCTGGCACTCACTTTGCAAAGAGCTGGCCGATGTCCTTGAACGCCTTGAATTCGAGTGCATTGCCGCACGGGTCGAGCAGAAACATGGTCGCCTGCTCGCCCACCTGCCCCTTGAAGCGCACGTACGGTTCGATGACGAACCGCACACCAAATGATTTGAGGCGCTCTGCCAGCGCCTCCCAGTCGCTCCAGCTCAGCACGACGCCGAAATGCGGCACGGGCACGTCGTGGCCGTCCACGGGGTTCGTGTGGGCGTGTTCCTGCGAAGCGGTTTTCGGATGTTCGTGAATCACGAGCTGATGACCGAAGAAGTCGAAATCGACCCACTGCTCGCTCGAACGCCCCTCCGAAAGACCAAACACGCGGGCGTAGAAGTCGCGCGCGGCCGGCAGGTCATAAACGGGGATCGCAAGATGAAAAGGGGAAAGCGACATGCGTAGCTCCAGTCTCGGTGATGGCAATGGTGCAATGGTAGAGAGACGCAATCAAAAATAAAATCAATATATAATTTTTCAATACTCAAATTATTTTGATGAATGATACGCGAGCTCAGAACCCTCGTCGCCGTGGCGAGAGAAGGCACGTTCGCCGCGGCTGGGCAGAAAATCGGCCTGACCCAGGCCGCCGTGAGCGCACAGATGCAGCGGCTCGAGGCGGAGCTCGGCTTCGCGCTGTTCGATCGCGAGGGCCGCACGGCGCGCCTGAACGCAATGGGTCAGCAGATCCTCGCTCAGGCGATCGAGGTCATCCGGCTGTACGAAAACCTCAGTTCGAGCGGCGCCGGCCCGGCGGCGACCGGGCGCGTCACGCTCGGCGCGATCGCCTCGGTGCAGCGCTCGATGTTGCCCGAAGCGCTGGCCGAATTCCATCGCCGTTGCGCCGGCTACCGCACGCGCGTGATCCCGGGGCTTTCGATGGAGCTCGTCAATCTCGTGGATGCGGGCGAAATCGACATGGCCGCCATCATCCGGCCACCCTTCGCACTGCAAAGTGATTTGCGCTGGACCTCGCTCGCGCGTGAGCCGTTCCGCCTGATCGTGCCGCGCAAGGTGAAAGGAGACGACTGGGCCGAACTGCTCGCGAGTCAGCCCTTCATCCGCTACGACCGGGCTTCGTTCGGCGGGCGCCAGGTAGACCGGTTTCTGCGCAGGATGCACTGCAGCGTTCAGGACGTAAGCGAACTCGACGAACTGGAGGCCATCGTCGAGCTCGTTGCGAACGGTGTGGGCGTCGCGCTGGTGCCGCAAACATCGGCGTGGCGGCGCTGGCCCGCCCGGGTGCGCGCGATCGATCTCGGGCAGCACACGTTCCATCGCGACATCGGCCTCGTGCATCGCGCGCCGGGCACCTTGAGTGAACCCGCGCGCCTGCTGATCCAGTTGATCGAGTCGCTTGCACGCGAAAGGCTCGCCCCAGCCGATCGATGAGCACGTATCATGCTCGCGAGCCGGAGAAAAATACATTAGCCATCCTGAGCAAATGCTGCCCGGCGCCTCGGGCAACAAGGCTTTCTGGCAACCGCTGCCCGATCGCCTCGCCCGCGTTCATGC
>NZ_DATJWR010000335.1:0-6636 GCF_035501035.1 Paraburkholderia sp. | reverse complement strand
CAGCACAGGCCCGCAGCACGGGAAGCTAGCGCCGAACTTCGGCCAACCCTGGCCTATAATCCACCGGATCAGGGTGAAAATACGCAGGAATCCGCACCACGCGCGGTATCCGGCACCTCCGGTGATTCTCGACTTCAGATGTCTCTCTGACGTCCATGACGATTGCAAGGCAAGTCTTGCGTTTCGTGGTGGCCGACGATCATTCGATCATGCTCACCGCCGTCACCACCTCTCCCGTTGCGATGGGCGAGCGCGGCGTGGCGAAGTCGGCAAGCGGCGCGGCCCTCAGTGCACATGCCGGGCCGCGCAGCGTGCTTCGCGCATGCGCAGCGCAACTTGACTGTTATTTCAGCCCGAACGCCGAACCGGTGCACGATGCGTTCGAACACGGGGTTGCATAATGCCACGCCGCTTCCGCCCGGGCTTTCCGTCCCACGCCGCGCCCCTCAATGCGCTCAAGGCGCTCGATCTGAACCTCAAGCGCGAACGGCACGTCTTCACGATACTCATCGGACTCCTGATTTTCGTGGCCCTATGCCTGTCCGCCATAGAGATCGCGGGCATCGGATACGCATCGCTTCGCATATACGCACTGTACTTGCGCGATGCAAGCACGGAAGCCGGCAGGGTAATCGAGCGGCGCGTCTCGTTGCTCACGGGCGCGGCCGCCGTGCTGATGCTGACGCGCGACGCCACGACATCGTCCGGACTCTCGCCGGCCGACCAGGCACCGGTGCGGTGTACACGCGAGTTCAGCGAACTCCGCGCGTCGCCGCAACTCGAAGCAACTTGCAACCACGCAGCAAGGCTTGCGAACAAGATCTCATCGGACGTGCCCATGTTGTTCCTGCGCGTGGACGGCAGCGCCGCATACGCCTACCGGCTCCCGCTCGACCCAGGCGCAATCGAAAAGTCCGAGCAACGCAAGGGCGACGCGGCACGACTCCTCATCGACGCCGCGCTCGCGAGCATGGCGGCGCGCGGCCTGATCCCATCACCGCAGCGCGCGAATGGCAGGTCACCTGGTTCCGGCCACCGCCTGGCACCGGCTTCCCACCCGGTATCGTACTGGGCGTATTCAGCGTGCCGAGAGGCGACAAACCCTACGCACTGCTGATTACCAGCATCGACCCCAAAGCGCTCCCGCATGTTGATGTAGGCGGCGCCAAGTTCGAGCCGACGCTCCTCGGCAGGGACGGCTACAGGCTCACTGGCCCGCTGCCGGACGCGCGCGCGCAGGACATCGACCAGCGCGTCGCGAAGCTCGCGCCGGGCACCTTTCACTGGACCGTGCGCTACGGCTGGGTGCTGCGCGAGCGGCCGCTGGCGTACGATTTCGGCCACTACCTGATAGCGCTCTCGTGGTTCGATTTGCTGTACCCGGCCCGCGCGCCGCTCGCCATCACACTGGTTCTCACCGCGGCACTGGTCACGCTGCTCGTCACGCTCAGGGGCTACTGGATCCGCCGCGTGCTCGCGCGAACCTACGACGAAGCCACGCGCGCGGTCGAGGGCGAATTGCTCAATCACCTGCTCGTGCACGCAACGCCCGTGGGCTTGTGCATCGTGAGGCGCGGCAACTTCGAGATCGTCGTCGCCAATCAGATCGTGCGCAACGTCCTTGGCCTCGACGAGCACGCAACACGCCTGCCGGCCGCGCTATGCGACGAGTTCGAAACGCGCTGGCCGTCGCCGGGCCCCCCGCCCGACGACGACGCGACGCCGGTATTCGAGCTGCCGTTTTCGCTGGAGCGGCCCGGCGAGAGCGCGCTGCACCTCGCCATCACTTATGCGCCCGCCACGATGAATCGCGAAGACGTGATGTTCTGCGCGATCGCCGACATGTCGAAGCACTACGAAGCCGAACGCCTGCTACGCGAAGCCAAACGCATGAGCGACGAAGCCGCGCGCGCGAAAGTCAGCTTCTTTGCCGCGATGAGCCACGAGATCCGCACGCCGCTCGCTTCGCTCGTCGGCAATATCGAACTCGTGGCTCGCGGACCGCTCGCCCCCGAACAGGGCGCGCGCGTGCAGGCCATGCAAATTTCCGCCGAGGAACTGTTGCTTATCGTGGGCGACGTGCTCGACTTCTCGAAGATCGACGTGGGCCTGATGAAGCTGAACGAAGACGTGGGCTCGGTCGCCGCGCTGCTCGAGCGCATTGCGCTCGCTCACGCGCCGCTCGCCGTGCGCCAGCGTCTGCCTTTCTATCTCGTGATGGACCGCGCGCTGCCGGCGCGGCTCACCTTCGACGCCCTGCGGCTCGCGCAGATCGTCAACAACCTGCTCAGCAACGCGTTCAAGTTCACGCAATCGGGGAAGATCGTGCTGCGCGCCCTCTGGCGCGACGAGGCGCTCGAAATCAGCGTAAGCGACTCGGGCTGCGGTATCCCCGACGACCTGAAGAAGGACCTGTTCCAGCCGTTCACGCAAGGCGACGGCCACCGTTTCACGCAGGCGCGCGGCACCGGCCTCGGGCTTTCGATCTGCGCGCGTCTCGCACGCTTGATGCAGGGCCGCGCGGAGATCGACAGCACGCTGGGCGTGGGCACGCGTGTGAGCGTCATCCTGCCGCTGCGCCGCGACGGCGAAGCGACAGCGGGCGACGAATGGACGCTGCCAGAAAAGCATCCGGCCATCTTGTGCCGTGCCCCCGAGAACCGCGAATGGCTCGGCAATCTGTTCGACACTCGCGTGAGTACGCCGACTTTCCTGAGCCGCGATGAGCCCCCGCGCGAAGGCACGTTCGACTATCTACTCGTCACCAACGAGTTCACGCCGGACGACGTGCAGCCGCTCTGGAGCGACGCCTCAAGCATCATATGGCTGCGCCAGGAAGGGCCGCTCGTACCGCTCGCACTCGAGGGCGGCGGCGCGGAGGTCAGTCTGTACAGCCTCTCCGGCATCCGTGCCGCGACCCGGATGCTGCACCCGGACGCCGCGACGGCTGCGCGATCACCGCAGCGCCCGGCCGGCGCACCCGGCGAGGAAGACCACTTCCCGTCGCTCACGGCGCTGATCGCCGAGGACAATCTTCTCAATCGCGGTGTGCTGCGCGACCAGTTGCGCACCCTCGGCGCGACGGTGGTCGAAGCCAGGGACGGCGAGCAAGCACTGGCGCGGCTCGGCGAGCAAGCGGTGAATCTGGTCTTCACCGATCTGAACATGCCGGTCATGAACGGCTACGAATTGCTGAAGGCAGCACGCCTGAAGTATCCGCATCTGCCGATCTACGCCGTGAGTTCGAACGCATTGCCCGAGCAGATCGCGCAAGGCCGGGCGACAGGCTTCACCGACTACCTGAGCAAGCCCGTCACGCTCGCCGAGCTTGCGCGCGTGCTGGCAGAAGTGGCAGCGCAAGCCGGCAGCACACACAGTGCGCCCGACGAGGATGCCGAGCCGCCCCGCTTCCCGGTGCTGGCGCCTGCGGTCGTGAATCTCTTCATCGAACAGGCTGATCACGACATCGCCGATTACGCGAACATTGCGCAGCAGCACGATTTCAGGCGGCTGCGCGAATGGGCACATCGCGTGTCGGGTGGTCTTTCGGTGCTCGGACCTTCGAGGCTCGACGAAGCCTGCCGCGAACTGCGCGCGACGATGCATGAGGCGGGCGAGTGGACTGAAGAAGTGGAAGAACTGGCCGGTGCCATAGTGGCCGAGCTGGCAGCGTTGCGCGCGAGTGCATCACAAGGCGAGGATTCCTGAGCAAACAGGCGGTGGCCGAATGCTCGACGCTCACCGCCGTCGCAAGAAAGCAGAGCCGGGACTCTCGAAGGCAGCTGCCGTGTTTTTCGGCTTGCCGTGACCTGCGCACGCCATAGCGCCGCCCATTCGTGAAGCGCGAGGATGGCTGGCGCCGCTGCGGCGGCAAGCGTTCGCGACGAGGAAACGGGCGGCATCCGGCGCCGCCCGTCATCGGCAAGGGCGTGAATTCAGAACGGCTTGATGACGGCGAGCGCCACGGCCGCCAGCATGCCGAGCACCGGCAATTCGTTGAACATGCGATACCACTTGTCGGAGCGGCGGTTCTCGCCGCGCTCGAACGTCCTCAGGAGGCGTCCGCAGTACGCGTGGTAGAAAACGAGCAGCAAGACCACGCCCACCTTCGCGTGTATCCATCCCTGGCCGCGCCCGATGCCCACCACGAGCCACAGCCACAGCCCGCAAAGCAGTGCCGGCACGGCGATCAGCGTCATGAAGCGGTAGAGCTTGCGCGCCATGATCAGCAGGCGTTTGATCGCCGCGGGCTCGGTTTCCATTGCGAGATTCACGAAAATCCGCGGCAGGTAGAACAGGCCCGCGAACCACGAAGCGATCAGCACGATGTGAAACGTCTTGACCCAGAGCATCGACATTTTTTTTCTTCTTGATGGGCGATTGATGGTTGCGGCGGCACGCACTTCACGGCGCTCGCCGCCGCACACGAAAGACGGCTACTGGCGGCCTTCTCCGTGGCCGAGCACCACGTATTTCAGCGAAGTCAAACCTTCCAGGCCAACCGGCCCGCGTGCATGCAGCTTGTCGTTGGAAATGCCGATCTCCGCGCCAAGGCCGAACTCGAAGCCGTCCGCAAAACGCGTCGAGGCATTTACCATCACGCTCGCGGAGTCGACTTCACGCAGGAAACGCATGGCGCGGTCGTGGTCTTCGGTGACGATCGCATCGGTATGGTGCGAGCCGTAGGCGTTGATATGCTCGATCGCGTCGTCGAGCGAGTCCACCACCTTCACGGCCAGCACCGGCGCGAGATACTCGGTGCGCCAGTCTTCTTCGGTGGCGTCGACCAGCGGGCTCACGCCCGCGTCCGCGAGAATCGCGCGCGCTGCGGCGTCCACACGCAGCTCCACGTCCTTTTCGCGATACAGCTGGCCAAGCGGCGGCAGCACTTCATGGGCGATGCCTCGCGCCACGAGCAGCGTTTCCATCGTGTTGCAGGTGCCGTAGCGGTGGGTCTTCGCGTTGTCGCACACGGTCAGCGCCTTCGCGAGATCGGCGCGGTCGTCCACGTACACGTGGCAGATGCCGTCGAGGTGCTTGATCATCGGCACGCGCGCCTCGGCCATCAGGCGCTCGATCAGGCTCTTGCCGCCGCGCGGCACGATCACGTCCACGTATTCCGTCATGGTGATGAGCTTGCCGACGGCGGCACGGTCGGCGGTTTGCACGACCTGCACCGCGTCTTGCGGCAGGCCCGCCGCCGCCAGCCCCTCGCCGATCAGCTTCGCGAGCGCCCTGTTGCACTCGAGCGCCTCCGAGCCGCCACGCAGGATCGTCGCGTTGCCCGATTTCAGGCACAGCGCCGCTGCGTCGATCGTTACGTTCGGCCGCGACTCGTAGATGATGCCGATCACGCCGAGCGGCACGCGCATCTGCCCCACCTGGATGCCGCTCGGGCGGAACTTGAGGTTGCTGATCTCGCCGATCGGGTCGGGCAGCGCGGCGACCTGGCGCAGGCCCTCAACCATCGTCCGGAGCGCCTTGTCCGAGAGCGTGAGCCGGTCGATGAACGCCGCATCGTGGCCTTTCTCCTTCGCGCGCGCGAGGTCGCGTGCGTTCGCTTCCTTCAGTTGCAGCGCGTCACGCTCGATGGCTTGCGCCACCGCTTCGAGCGCGGCGTTCTTCGCGGCGGTCGAGGCTCGTGCCATAGTGCGCGAAGCCTTGCGGGCGCGGCGGCCGAGGTCGGTCATGTACTGGTCGATATCCATGATGTGTTTCGTCTTGCGGCGCACCGATCGCAGTCGGGTTGCGCGGGCGCGGTTCGATTCAAAGCGGTTCAGGCCGATTCTAAGGCCTGCCGCCGGGGTTTGCTGCACGTGTCCCGAAAGCTCGGAGCATGCGGGCCGGCCACGCAAGCGCTACAGAAGCAGGGGCGAGAGCGCTGCATCGCTGCAACTCGGGCGCGAGCAGGTACCGACGTACCGGTTCGGGCGGCCGGGAAAAGCTTCAACCCGGCCGGCGCGACGGCCCTGCGGTGCGCGGTCGTGCCGCAGCCGCTGCAGCCGCCGCCGCTGAGGCAGGGCTGTCCGGTCGACCCGCTTGCGCGCGCCCGGCTGCGGCATGGCCGCGCACAGCCGGCGCGGCCGCTTCGCGCGGCGCCGCGACGGTCATCGCCAGCTCGAACAGGCCGTCCCAGGCGTCGGGCGGCAGCGCATTGCGCCACTCGCCGCGCGCCTGGCCGCTCAGCCCCTTCACCTGCCGGTCGAGCCGCGCCGCGAGCGCGAGGCCGCGTTCGAGCGTCGACTCGCTCAAGCGCGAGAGCGCCGGCCCGATGAGCCGCTCACGCGGCCCCCAGACGCGGTTCTCGCGCAGGAGCATGGCGAGCGGCTTGCCCGCGGCCACGCCGCGCTTGATGCGCAGCAGCGTGCGGATTTCCTCGACCACGGCCCACAGCACGAGCACCGAGGCCTCGCCTTCACCTCGCAGCCCGTCGAGCATGCGGGCAAGGCGGCCGACATCGCCGGTCAGCATTGCTTCGTTGAGCTTGAAAACGTCGTAGCGCGCGACGTTGAGCACGGCGTCGTGAATCTGCTCGAAGCTCAGCGCGCCTTGCGGATAAAGCAGGCCGAGCTTCTGGATTTCCTGATGCGCTGCCAGCAGATTGCCTTCCACGCGCTCGGCCACGAATTGCAGCGC
>NZ_DATJWR010000334.1:0-12686 GCF_035501035.1 Paraburkholderia sp. | reverse complement strand
CCCCCCCCCCCCCCCCCGCCGCTGCGACGCACTAATTTGCGGCATTCAGCGAGCTGGCGAAGAATCGGCGCGGGTTGCGAACGTCGCCACACGAGGCGTGCAGGCGGGCCGCCGCCCGTCTGGCAGCAGCGTGCTCCTGGTCTGCGCAAAGGGGTGCAAGCACCGTGCCAGTGAAACGCGTGCTGGCATATGTATTGCCTCTTCAGCATTCACCCCAACCGAGAAACCGCTCCCATGAACCTGCTTGCCTATCCGGCCTACCAGGCGATGGCGGATCTGACGCTCCCCTGGCGAGCGACCGCGTCGTTTGCGCGCACCACGCTGGCCGCGTGGCCCACGCTCGCGGGCGGTCTGAACGCGCGCGACATCGATGCCGGCTGGGAGCTGATCGAGATGGCCGGCCTCACGCACGCGCGTCCGCCCTTCGGCATCGATACTGTGCAGTCGAACGGCGAGCGGGTGAGCGTGACGGAAGAAGTGGTGAAACGCACGCCGTTCGCATCGCTGCTGCGCTTTCGCAAGGAGGGGGCCGCGCCGCAGCCGCGCGTGCTGCTCGTCGCACCGATGTCGGGGCACTTCGCGACGCTGCTGCGCGGCACCGTGCGCACGATGCTGGCCGATCACGACGTCTACATCACCGACTGGCACAACCCGCGCGACGTGCCGCTGGTGGCGGGCCGCTTCGGCTTCGATGAATACGTCGAGCACGTGATGTCGTTCATTCGCGCGGTCGGCCCCGACTCGCACCTGATGGCGATCTGCCAGCCGACGGTCGCCGCGCTGGCGGCCGTTTCGTTGATGGCCGCCGACAACGATGCGGCTCAGCCCGCGAGCATGACGCTCATGGCCGGCCCGATCGATTGCCGCGTGAATCCCACCGCGGTGAACGAACTTGCCAACAGCAAGCCGATCGAGTGGTTCGAGCGCAACCTCATCAGCGCGGTGCCGGGCGGGTTTCGCGGCGCGCACCGGCGCGTGTATCCGGGCTTCGTTCAGCTAGGCGCGTTCATGCAGATGAATTTCGGGCGCCATCTGGCCTCGTTTGCGGAGATGCGTCTCGAGCGCGCCAAGGGCGATCCCGCGAAAGCCGATGCGATTCGCGACTTCTACCGCGAGTATTTCGCCACGACCGATCTCACGGCGGAGTTCTATCTGGAAACGGTGCGCTCGGTGTTTCAGGACTATGCGCTGCCGCTCGGCAAGCTCAAGGTGGGCGAGCGCCTTGTCGAGCCGCACGCGATCCGGCGCACGGCGCTGCTCACGATCGAAGGCGAGAAGGACGATATCTGCTCGGTGGGGCAGACCGTCGCGGCGCAGGCGCTATGCACGGGGCTGCGGTCTTACATGAAGACGCATCACGTGCAGACGGGCGTGGGGCACTACGGCGTTTTCAACGGACGGCGCTGGGAGACGCAGATCTATCCGCTTGTGCGCGCCACGATTCACGATCACGAACCGCGTGCGCGGCGCTTCGCTTCGACGGCGGATTCGGGCGGCGCCGATCAGGTCACGCTGCATGCGCTGCTCGAAGCCGGCTCGCACGCGGCCGCGGCCATTTCGAAGGCCGCTGAGACGCAGCCTAGATAGCGCTGATCAGCGAGGCAGGCGCGGCGGCCACGCTACCGACGACGCCGGCGAGCATCGTTCCGCGGCAAGCCGGCGTGCCGCAACGGCAAGCGTATTCGCGCAGGGTTTGCTCGTCCGTGTCTTCCGGCAATTCGAGCGCGTAGTCGATGAAGAGCTCTTCGCCGGGCATGATGTCGCGGCATGCGTCGATGAATACGTGACCGTCTATTTCGATGGTCTCGCAGTTTGCCTCGCATGCGTGGTTGAGCCAGCGCGCCCAGTTGCCGCCCTGGCCGCCGTCGATCACGCGCCCGTCCGAAAGGCCAAAGAGAAACGTATGAGCGTCGTCTTCGCGCCAGCGATAGCGCCGGGCCGCGCTGCTCCAGCTCATGATTTTTCCCTTGTACTCGAAGATGCGTTCGCCGGCCCGCAGCGGGCGCAATGCGTAGACGCCTTTTCCGTGGACCGGCGAACGCCGGACAGTCATTCGTTTGCTCATGGCCATGTTCGCGCGTTGAACGCGTGAAGTATAAGCGGCCGCAATAAAAGCGAGTAGAGAAATTGCATGGGCTAGACGTCACCTGATATTGCGCTTCACGCAATGCATACGATCCAATAAGCAGGCCTTTTTTGCAGACGAAATCCGGGTAAATCGAATTGGGAAAAAGACCATGTCGATCGACCTCCTCAACATGGGGATCGTAGGCAACGCATACATGCGGCAACGGCTCGTGAAGCGCGCGCGGCCGCGGAAAGTGCAGCGTGACCACGGTGCCCGGCAGTTGACCTCGTGGGCGCGAACAGGGCAACATAGCCGGGTTTCTTTGCCGGGTTTCCGGATCCATTTTTCGAGGGGGATATGGCGAGTACCAATGAGCCGGGTGCGGAAGCATCCTTGACTTACCGGCTGAAGGCGTTGACCAAGATCGCCGATCGCATGAGCAGCGAGTTGTCGCGCGAAAAGCTCGGCGTGCCGTATCCGGAGGCGAGCATCATCGCGGCAATCGGCACCTTCGGGCCGCAAACGGTCATGGACATTTCCCGCCGCGCCAATCTCGACAAGAGCCAGGCGAGCCGCACAGTCGAGGCCATGCTCGCGAAAGAGATTCTCGCGCGCGCAGGCAACGACAAGGACGGACGCAGCGTCATCATTTCACTCACGAGCGAAGGCCGGAAGATCTTCAAAAAGATCGGCCCGACACTGGAAAAGCGCGACGGCGACCTTTATCAGAGCTTGAATGAGGCGGAACGCGTGGCGCTTCGCTATCTCATCGACAAGGTTCTCGCGTCCCACGGCTGGGACTCGACGCCCTGATCTGCAGTACGTCCCCCCTGCGGCGTTCTCAACTGGCAGAAAGCCGCTTCACTGATGCCCCCATGCGGCACGCCGCTGAAACCGGCGTGCCCGCTTCCCCGTGCCCGTGCCCGTGAATCGCTTCCGGGCACTCATTGCCGATCATTGATTTGTCATCAAACTGCTGAGCGGCGCAATGTCGCCTGCAAAACGCGCTCGGTGTTAACGCGGAGTGGCGTCAAAACATAAAAAAATGGCATTGGAAGCAAAAATCGCGTCGCCGGATTGCCGTATCGTTCGTTCACCAGGAAGAGGATGCTGAACGCGCAGGAAGCGAAGGAAACGCAATGCTTTTGCAGCACGCAGAAACGACGACGGGCGATACGTCGGCCGTACATTCGGACGTACCCGCGTATGCGTGGGGGGTATGTGCACTGACCGTGGGTCTGCTGCTGTCGGACTATGTGTCGCGACAGGTGCTCAACGCGGTATTCCCGTTCATCAAGACCGCATGGAATCTCTCCGACACGAAACTCGGTTCACTCAGCAGCGTCGTGGCGCTGATGGTGGGCGTGCTGACCTTTCCGTTGTCGGTGCTCGCGGACCGCTGGGGTCGCGTGAAGAGCATCGCCCTGATGTCGGCGCTCTGGAGTCTCGCAACGCTGGGATGCGCCATCTCCACGAATTACGGGGAGATGTTGCTCGCGCGTGCGTTCGTGGGTGTTGGCGAAGCCGCCTATGGCAGCGTGGGCATTGCGCTAGTGTTGAGCATTTTCCCGCCGCGTTTGCGCGCGACGCTCACGGCCACCTTCATGGCGGGCGGCGCATTCGGTTCCGTGCTGGGCATGGCGGCGGGTGGCGCCCTTGCTACGCAGCTGGGTTGGCGCTGGTCGTTCGGGGCAATCGCTGGCTTCGGTCTTTTGTTCGTCCTCATTTACCGCTGCATGGTCACGGAAGAGCGGCTGCGAGCCCTGCAACCCTTGCAGCCCGGTAGCGCCGCCCAGCACCATAGCCTCGGCGTGCGCACGAGCTTCCGTGCGCTTCTGAAAGGGCTTTTCTCTACGAAGTCCGTCGTTTGCGCCTACGTGGGCAGCGGTCTTCATCTCGTCGTACCTGCGGCCGTGTGGGTGTGGACGCCGAGCTTCCTGAACCGGTACTACGGCATGGCGCCCGGCAGGGCGGCCGTCGCAGCGTCGGCATTCGTGCTCGTGACGGGGCTTGGCATGGTGCTGTGCGGAAATCTTGCCGATCGTCTGAACGGGGCAGTCGTGCAGCGAAAGTGGATGATCGCCATCGCGTACTGCGTTCTGTGTTGTGTTCTGCTCGGCATTGCCTTCCGGCTGCCAGCGGGGCCGTTGCAGCTCGTGCTGCTTGGCTGCGGAATGTTCTTCTGCGCCGGCGCGACGGGGCCCTCGGGCGCGATGGTCGCGAATCTCACGCCGCCGTCGATCCATGCATCGGCGTTTGCCACGCTGACGCTCGCGAACAACCTGTTGGGTCTCGCGCCCGCCGCCGTGCTCACAGGCGTGATTGCAGACCGGATCGGCCTGCTTGGCGCGCTGCAATGGGTCCCGCTTGCCCCGTTGCTCGCTGCGATCGCGTTTGCCATCGGCCGTCGCAGCGACTTGCGCGACCTGGAACGCGTGAACGCGCTGCGCGAGCAGGCGGCGCGCCAAGCAATGGCGCGGTTTGCGTAGCCGCGTGCAAACGATTTTTTGTTATTGGAGCAGGATCGAAATGAAAGCCATGATTAACGCAAGCCAACTTGTTCGCGCCAACGATGGCGTAGAGCGTGTCGCGCAAGACTGCGGCCCGGCTGAGACAAGCCGCGGCGCAGCGGTCCATTCGCCCTCGAACTGGGCATGGTCGGTTGCAACCACGCAGTATGACTGGATGGATAACCATGCGCCGTCTGCGGCGTTCGACTGGCTGTAAAAGCGCGTTATCGGGTTAGCGCGCTATCGCCGTTATCGCGCCCGCTGCGCGTACCCTCGGGATGACGTCAGAAGAAGCGCCGCCCTCCTTAGGTGGGCGGCGCTTCTTGCATGGAACGTCAACCTTCGATGTTTTCGAAGATGGCCGCAATGCCCTGACCACCGCCGATGCACATCGTAACGAGCGCATAGCGGCCGCCCGTGCGCTTGAGTTCGTACAGCGCCTTCACGGTGATGAGCGCGCCCGTTGCGCCGATCGGGTGGCCGAGCGAAATGCCCGAGCCATTGGGATTGACCAACGCCGGGTCGAGTTGCAGTTCCTGGCTGACGGCGCAGGCTTGCGCGGCGAATGCCTCGTTTGCCTCGATCACGTCGACGTCGCCAATGCGCAAGCCCGCGCGTTCGAGCGCGAGCCGGGTTGCCGGCACGGGCCCGATGCCCATGTAGCGGGGATCGACACCGGCGTGCGCATAGGAAACGAGTCGCGCCATCGGCTTGATGCCCTGGCGCTCGGCGGCTTGCCGCTCCATCATCAGCACCGCGGCAGCGGCGTCGTTGATACCCGAAGCGTTGCCGGCTGTGACGGTGCCGTTTTCCTTTTTGAAGACCGGGCGCATGGCGGCCATCTCGGCCGCGTCGATTTCGGCGCGCACGTGCTCGTCGGTGTCGAACGTCACCTCCTTGCCTTTCACCTTCCGCTTGATCGGGAGGATCTGCTCCTTGAAGCGGCCCTCGGCGATCGCGCGCGCCGCGCGGTGGTGGGATTCCACCGCGAGTGCGTCCTGCTGTTCGCGCGTGATGCCGAACTTCTCCGCGACGTTTTCGGCGGTGACGCCCATCGGGACGGTGTCGAACGGATCGTTCAGCGCGCCGAGCATCATGTCGACCAGGCGGCTGTCGCCCATGCGGGAGCCAAAGCGCGCGTCCGTGGAGATATAGGGGGCACGGCTCATGTTCTCGGCGCCGGCGCCGATCGCGACTTCGGCGTCGCCGAGCAGAATGGTCTGCGCTGCGGAAACGATTGCCTGGAGGCCGGAGCCGCACAGGCGATTGACGTTGAAGGCGGGGGTGGACTGGGGAACGCCGCCATTGATCGCAGCAACGCGTGAAAGATACAGATCCTTGGGTTCCGTCGGGATCACATTGCCGAACACCACATGGCCCACCTGGTCGCCGGCCACGCCCGCACGAGCGAGAACGTCGCGCACGACCATTGTGCCGAGTTCCGTTGTCGGCACGTCCTTCAGGCTGCCGCCGAATTTACCAATGGCGGTGCGCACACCGCTGACAACGACGACTTCGCGTTCCATTACAAAAGCTCCTTGAAAGTTCAGCCCACAGGCTGTTCCGCGACACCAATAAGGTGACATATCTACTAAATGTGGATTGTTCAGGCACCGATTCACTGCTGCCTGACAAATCCGAAAGAAGGCGTAAATAATCGGTTAAACGCAGGCAATTTCACGAAATCTGCAATGAATATTATGCAGCATGATATGTTTCCTGTCTCGATGGGAAAGATGAAAAATCAAGGAATCATCCATGATCTGAATATAGATATGAGCAATTCAATGCTTGTTGCGACAGGATGTCGCCTGCAGCAGGTTCGCGGGGCGACTATAGTTGATTTGTCATGTAATTCAGGTGGGCGCCATACCGATGCCGGACTCAACCAGGTTGAGGGTCGAGGGTCGAGGGTCGAGGCTCACCGCACTGGAGGCGGCAATGTTCGAAAAAGTGAGTGAAACGTATCTGGACCTGGCGGGCGATCGAACTCGCGTGCAAACTTCGCGAGTGATACAGGTACTCTTCATCAAGGACAGGCTGGGTGCGCAGCTCTTGCTGATTACCCAGGAGGGCAAGCCCCAAGCCGCGTTCCCCGCGACGGACCGCAATATCGAGGTCATTCTGTGCGCGGGATTGCGCATTCACGAATATGTCATGCTGGACGGCGAAATCGACTATCAGGAAATCGCCGAAAGTCGCGACTATTTCGAAGGCAACGCCAGCGAGGCCGCTACCGTATCTTCGGACACCTGGCCCCTTGGATGGCGGCAGTCGCGCTCACGTCATTGAGCCGAAAGCGCGTATGCGCCGCGGTTGCGCGTTGCGGCACCGCTGAGCCTTTGCAAGGGCAGGTGCAGCGGGCGCCGATCAAGTGCATTGGAATGTGTGCCAACGTACATTCGTATTCGCTGTTTTGCCGCGCACTCACGCTATCGTGCTGTTGGCTCGGCACGACCTTCGGCAATGACTGGCCCGGGACTATTCGCCGCGAGTCGAGCTGATTTCTTCCCGGCTAACCAACGCGAGACCATCCTATGCAAGAGCCCGCCAACGTGGTGCGTGGATTTGTGGAAGAGGTGCTGAACCAGGGGCATATCGACGCCGCCGGCCAGTACTTCTGGGAAGACATGGTGGAGCAGGTCCCTTTCCCGGGGCAGCGCCCGGGCCTCGAAGGACTCAAGGATGTCGTGCGCATGATGCGCATGGCTTTTCCGGACATGCATTGGCGCATCGAGGAACAACTGGCCGAAGCTGACCGGGTCGTCACACGCTTCGAGTGGACGGGTACGCATCACGAAGCGTTTCTTGGCGTGCCGCCCACTGGGCGGCCGGTACGGGTTTGGGGTATCGTCATCGACCGCGTCGAGGCGGGCAGGATCCGCGAGACGCGCATCATCATGGACATGCTCGGACTGATGATGCAACTCGGCGCGATTTCGCCGCCGGGCCACGCGGCCGGGCAAAGCTAATCGTGCCTCGCGGCGGCCCGCGTTCGCGGCGCAAGGTCAGCACACGCGTTCAGGCTTCGTGCCTGGGCGCCTGAATCATCTTCCAGCCGTTGCCGGCCGGATCGCGGAAACCGGCGTCGACGCTGCCATAGCGGTCTATCGGCTCCTGCGTGAATTCCACGCCGAGGGCTTTCAGGCGCTCGTAGCTGGCGCGGCAGTCGGCCACGGAGAGCACGAGCGGCGGCATCGCGCCCTTGGCGACCATGGCGCGCAGGGTTTGCGCTGTGGCTTCGTCGTGAACGGGCGGCCCGGGTGTGAACAGGCCGGGCTGGAACGAAGGCTGCTCCGGATGCTGGACCGTGAGCCATCGGTATGAACCGTTACGCACGTCCGTATGGACGCGCATTCCGAGCTTGTCGACGTAAAACGCGAGCGCTTCGTCGTGGTCGTCGACGTACAGACCCACCACACTGATACCCTGGTTCATGACACCTCCTTGATTGATGGCCGCACTTTAGCTTTGGCCGCTCGACGGCGCTTCTCCAAAACTGCTGTGGTGAGGTCGGGGCGTTGCGCGGCCTTCAGCACGCAGGCTGGCACGCGGTCGAGCCCGGGCATGCCGGCCTGAGCTTCGCGGCGCATGGCGCTGGGGCTCAAGCCGGTAACGTCGCGAAACGTGCGGCCGAAGGTGCCGAGACTTTCCCAACCGGTGGCGAAGGCGACTTCCGTGATGCCGAGATCGGTGTCGCGCAGCAGCGTGGCGGCCTGCTCGATGCGCCGCGTCAACAGGTAGCGATGCGGCGGCAGGCCGAAAGCGCGCTTGAAGGAGCGCGCGAAGTGCGCTTCCGATACCCCGCTGACCTCGGCGAGGCGCTTGACGGGCCAGGCCTCGTGCGAGGCGGCGTCCATGCGGTCTTTCGCGCGCAGCAGGCGGCGCAGCAGGGCTGGGTCCTCCAGCGCGCCGCCGGCCGGCGCCGGAGGCGGCGCAGGCGGGCTGGCGTGGTGGGTCGTGCGAAGGGGCATGCGTTTCGTAGGGGCGGGCGGCATGCGGGTAGTGTAGGCAGAATGCCGGTACCCGCATAGCAGCCCACGAAAGCCATGCTCACGCGCCGTCTCGCGAAGTTCCTGCGGGAGCGACGCACTTACATCGAAGGGGATTTATTTGAGCCGTCCCGCGAGAAACTGCTGGAGCCGTTCGCTGCGCGGCGTATTGAGCACTTCTTTGGGGTCGCCCTGCTCCTCGATCTTCCCCTTGTGCAGGAACACGACGTGATTCGAAACGTTGCGCGCGAACCCCATCTCGTGCGTGACGACGATCATCGTACGGCCTTCTTCCGCGAGCGCCTGCATCACTCGCAGGACTTCGCCCACGAGTTCCGGGTCGAGCGCGGAGGTGGGCTCGTCGAACAGCATCACTTCGGGTTCCATCGCGAGCGCGCGCGCGATCGCCACGCGCTGCTGCTGGCCGCCGGACAGGTGCGACGGATATTTGCTCTCGACGCCCGTCGCCAGCCCCACCTTGTCGAGGTACTTGCGCGCGCGGGCTTCGGCTTCGCTGCGGCTCAACCCGAGCACACTCACTGGCGCCTCGATGATGTTCTCGAGCACAGTCATGTGCGCCCACAGGTTGAAATGCTGAAAGACCATCGAGAGGCGCGTGCGCATGGTCTGCAATTGCTTCGGGTCGCTCACGCGCAGTGCGCCGCCGCGGTCGGTGGTGGTGCGGATTTCCTCGCCGTTGAGCGTGATGCGGCCCGAGCAGGGCGATTCGAGGAAGTTAATGCAACGCAGGAACGTGCTTTTTCCGGAGCCGCTCGAGCCAATCAGGCTGATCACGTCGCCAGCCTTTGCCTTGAGCGATACCCCCTTCAATACCTCGTTCTCGCCGAACTTCTTGTGCAGGTCGTCGACAGTCAGCTTGTACATTCTCGATACACTCCATCAGGACTGCGTGTAATTCAGTGCCCTTGCGGTTTCAGGTAAGCCAGCATGCGCGTTTCCATGCGGCGGAAAGCCCAGATCAGGGCGAAGACGACGGACGCATACAGCGCGGCCGCAATGCCATAGGCCTGGAACGTCATGTAGGTGGCGGAGTTCGCGTCGCGCGCCACTTTCAGGATGTCGGGCACGGTGGCCGTGAAGGCCAGTGTCGTGGCGTGCAGCATCAGGATCACTTCATTGCTGTACGAGGGCAGCGCGCGCCGCAACGCCGAGGGCAGGATGATGCGCGTGTACAGCTTCGTCTTCGACATGCCGTAGGCTTGAGCGGCCTCGATTTCGCCGTACGAGGTCTCCCGGATCGCGCCGGCGAAGATCTCGGTTGCGTAGGCGCACTCGTTCAGCGCGAACGCCAGCAGCGTGCAGTTCATCGCACTGCGAAAGAAGTCGGAAAGCACCGCGTTTTCGTGAACGAAGTGCAGGCTGTAGAGGCCGGTGTAGCAGAGCAGCAGCTGCACGTAGAGCGGCGTGCCGCGAAACACATAGGTGTAGACCCACACAGGGCGCGAAATCCAGCGGTTGCGCGACGCGCGCGCGATGGCGAGCGGCACGGCAAGCAGGAAACCCACCACGATCGAAACGACCAGCAGCCAGAGCGTGACGACGAGCCCGCTGTAGTTGTAGCCGTCGCTGAAGAGATAGTTGGGCCAGTATTGCCGCAGGAGTTCGATCACAGCGCTGCCCTCCGCACACCGGTCGAATAGCGCTTTTCGAGGCGGTGCAATGCCAGGTTGGAAACCGTGGTGATGGCGAGATAGATCGCGCCGGTCACGAGCGTGAAAAAGAAGAATGCCTGCGTGGCCTTGCCCGCGTCCTGCGCGGCCTTCACCACGTCGGCGAGGCCGATGATCGAGACGAGCGCCGTCGCCTTCACCAGCACCTGCCAGTTATTGCCGATGCCGGGCAGCGCGAAACGCATCATCTGCGGGAACAGGATGCGCGTGAACACGCGCCGGGCACTCATGCCGTAGGCAAAGCCGGCTTCGATCTGCCCGCGCGGGACGGCGAGAAACGCACCGCGGAACGTCTCCGTGAAGTACGCGCCGTAGATGAAGCCGAGCGTGATGACGCCGGCCACGAACGGGTCGATGTCGATCTGGTCCATGCCCATCGTGTCGGTGAGGTCGTTGAGCCAGATCTGGATGCTGTAGAAGAGCAGCAGCATCAGCACGAGGTCGGGTACCGCGCGAATGAGCGTCGTATACATCGTGCCGATGCGCGAGAGCACGCGGTTGGGCGAGAGCTTCGCCGCGGCGCCGGCGAGCCCGAGAATGAATGCCGCGGCGAGCGAGAGCACCGCGAGCTTGATGGTTTCCCACGTGCCCGCGAGGAGCAGCGGGCCGAAGCCTTGAAAGTCCATGGATGGATGTCCTCGAAGAGAGGGCGGGTGGCGCCCTTCTCAGTTCTTGCGGATGAAGACTACGGCGCTCAACCGCCGTACAGGTCGAAGTCGAAATACTTTGACTCGATCTTCTTGTACGTGCCGTCCTTGATCATGTCGGCGATCGTCTTGTCGATCTTCGCCTTGAGGTCGGCATCTTCCTTACGCAGGCCGATGGCGGCGGCGCCCGTGGGAATCTGCGGGCCGGCGAACGCGAAGCCTGTGCCGCGCGGCGTCTTCAGGAAGCCAAGATTGGCCTGCACTTCGTCCTGCAGCGCGGCGTCGAGGCGGCCCGACTGCAGGTCCAGATAGACCTGGTCCTGATTCTGGTAGGGAATCACGTTGACGCCCTTGGGCGCCCAGTTCTCCTTCGCATAGGTTTCCTGAATCGAGCCTTGCTCGACGCCCACCGACTTGCCCTGCAGCGCCGCGACCGTCGGCTGCAGCGGTGAACCTTGCTTTGCGACGAGGCGCGTCGGCGTGTTGTAGAGCTTCGTCGTAAAGGCGATCTGCTGCTCGCGCTGCGGGGTGATCGTGAGCGCGGAGAGCGCGCCGTCGAACTTCTTGGCCTTGAGGCCGGGAATCATGCCGTCGAAGTCCTGCTCGACCCATACGCACTTCGCGTTCAGGCGCTTGCAGATCTCGTTGCCGAGGTCGATGTCGAAGCCGACCAGCTTGCCATCGGTAGCCTTCGATTCGAAGGGCGCATAGCTCGCGTCGGTGCCGAAGCGGATGGTGGACCAGTCTTTCGCATACGCGCCACCGGCGGCAAGGGCGAGGGCGACACACAAGGCAAGTTTCTTCATGAAGTCTCCGTTAGGAAAGGTTGGCGCCGTGTCGCGGACCTGCTCACGTTGCACAAGCGCCTGTGCCCGGTCACGGGGTGGAGGTTCGGCCCGGCAAGTTGTCTATACAATTATGGACGTGTGAGGAGGGTGGGCAATCGGTGTTATCACCGAGGTCCGCCGCAGTGCTGCAATCGAAAGATGCCGTAATTAAGCCGTTAGATAGCGGTAATGCGGGTATACGTGTAGCGGATTCAACTTGTATAGACAAGCTTGATTGGGTAATCTGCTTTCACCTTGTCCAGACAACTTTTACTGATCATGATCAAACTCACCCCCGGCCACCTGACCCTGCCCCAACTTCGCCAGATCGCACGTGAACACGTGAAGCTCGAACTGGATCCGGCCAGCTTCGCGGCCATCGACGCGGGCGCTCGCGCCGTCGCCGAGATCACGGCGAAAGGCGAGCCCGCCTATGGCATCAACACGGGCTTCGGGCGTCTCGCGAGTACACACATTCCGAACGACCAGCTCGAACTGCTGCAGCGCAATCTCGTGCTCTCGCACGCCGTGGGCGTGGGCGAGCCGATGTCGCGCCCGGTCGTGCGGCTCCTGATGGCGTTGAAGCTCTCGAGCCTGGGCCGTGGCCACTCCGGCATCCGCCGCGAAGTGATGGACACGCTCATCACGCTGTTCAACGCCGACGTGCTGCCTGTGATTCCGGTGAAGGGTTCGGTGGGCGCCTCGGGCGACCTCGCGCCGCTCGCGCATATGTCGGCCGTGCTGCTCGGCGTGGGCGACGTGTTCGCGAAGGGCGAGCGCATGAGCGCGGAAGAAGGGCTGCGGCTCGTTGGCCTCAAGCCGCTCGCGCTGCAGGCGAAGGAGGGTCTGGCGCTCCTGAACGGTACGCAAGCCTCCACGGCGCTCGCGCTCTACAACCTCTTCGCGATCGAAGACCTGTACCGCACGGCGCTCGTCGCCGGCGCGCTTTGC
>NZ_DATJWR010000333.1:0-15976 GCF_035501035.1 Paraburkholderia sp. | reverse complement strand
TGGGCCAGCGATGTGTAGCGGCCATCGTTGTGGCGATTGGTTTGCTGGTGTGCCTCCCACTCGCTCGGCGCTTGCCGCTTAGACTGCATCCGTTTTCGGATCAACGCCGATTTGGTTTCTTCGCCGCATTCGCTGCCTATTTGATCAACGGGTTGAGCAGAGCGCAACGACGCGCGTTCATTCGCGCCGCGCGTACCTGCGAGTTTTCGGCCGGTCGCCCGGACGCCCATGCGGACGTCATCGTCATTCAGAGCGAGTCGTATTTCGACGCGCGCAGGCTGGGCGAATGCGTGTCTGGTGCGCCCTATGCGCATTTCGATCGCGCGAAATGCGAGTCGTTCGAACAAGGCGAATTGACGGTCCCGGCCTGGGGTGCAAATACGATGCGCAGTGAATTTGCAATGCTCACGGGCTTGACGTCCCCCGAGCTAGGCTACGCGCGCTTTTATCCGTATATGTTCGTGCGCCGGGAGTGTGCGTCACTGGCGGGGTATTTCAGCCGCGGTGGGTATCGCACAGTGGCCGTGCATCCCTACTATGCTAATTTTTTTGGCCGTCGCCGGGCATTTGCGCATATGCACTTCGACAGCTTTCTGGACATCGAGTATTTCAAAAGCGCGTCTCGCGTGGGGCCGTATGTCGGGGATCTTGCAGTGGCGGAGAAGATCATCTCCCTCCTTCAGGCCTGTGACGACAAACCAGTGTTTGCGTTTGCAATCACGATGGAAAATCACGGCCCTTTGCATCTGGAGACGGTTTCTCCTGGCGAATCCACATCGCGGCACACGCTGGGAGACGACGCGCGCTGGCGCGATCTGACTGCGTACCTGCGGCATGTGGAAAACGCGGACGCGATGATTGGCAGGTTGACCCGTTATCTGCGCGAGCGCAATCGGCCGGCAGTCCTGTGTTTTTATGGAGATCACGTTCCTGCTTTGTCTTCCGTATTCGATGCGCTCGGAACGGAACCGACTCGCAGTGGTTACTTTATTTGGCGCAATTTCGGGAGCGACATGGGTACGCGCCGAGACGTTGGCGTCGAGACCCTCGGCTCCACGATACAACGCGCGATGGTGCATGCCGATTGCGTCGTCACGAAGTCGCGCCGAGATTGAGGGGATGGTGTGGAGAAACGGGCTCACATCTCGACTGGACACTGCTTCAAAGCCCTCCGCGCCTCCCGAAACTCCGGAAAAATCGATTCCACGGTGTGCCAGAACCGCGGACTATGGTTCATCTCGCGCAAATGCGCGAGCTCATGCGCAACAACGTAGTCCACAACGGAGAGCGGAAAATGAATCAACCGCCAGTTCAACCGAATCCTTCCTTCGCTTGAACAACTTCCCCAGCGCGTAGCGGCAGAGGAGAGCGCGTAAGACCGAAACGCAACCCCAAGCTTCTCCGCATAAACCGCGAGCCGCTCCCCAAAAACCCGCGTCGCTTCACCCTGAAGCCAACCCGTCACCCGATCCTTGATCTGCTGCGAATCTGCGTGCGGCGGTAGCGGCAACGCAAGCACGCGCATCTCCTCATCAAACGCAAGCACAGAAGCCCCAAGCTTCACTGTGATCGGCTTGCCGAGAAAAGGCAGCTCCGCACCATCACCCCAATCCACGCGAGGCAACGCGCGCTGCTCCACGCGCGTTTGCCACTCCGCGAGCTTCGCAAAAATCCACCGCTGTTTCTCGGCGATGGCGGTTTCGATATCCGCTATCGTGACCCATCGCGGTGCCGTGATGGTGAGCCCCGAGCCGTCGATCGCAAACCCGATCGATTTGCGCGACGAGCGCTTGAGCCGGTAAGGCAGCGTACGCACCCCCAGCGCGATGGTACGAAGCCGTGTGCCGTCCGGCGCAAGCGGTGCCTTCCCGCGCGAACCGGGCGCAGGCGTAGGTGTGGGGGAAGGGGCGGGTGATGTCGAAGCAGGCGCCACGCCGGGCGCCGGTTCTGCGAAAAGCGGCAGGTCGAGTTGCCGGTTGTCGAGTGCCGCGGTCGGGCGCGGCGTGGGGGACTTCTGCATCGTCAGGCCTGGTGCGGGTGTGCGTGTGCGGCGTGGGCGTTTGCCTTTACTCGCAGTTCGTTCGCGCGATTCGTCTGGCGGTGTGGTTCGTGACGCGCCACGTAGCGCAACAAGCCGCGCCAAACCAGCAAATATCGCAGCAAACAGCGCACGCAAGCGCGCGGCGATCATCCGCGCGATGCGAGCCAGCAACCCCCGCGCGTCAGATCCGCGCCGCTTTTGCCGAGGCGCCATCCGTTTCGCGATACGCGTCGGGATCGATGCGCCGCATTTCCGCTTCGATCCACTTTTCCACGCGTGTGTTCACTTCGTCGGGCGTGAGTCCGGTCGTCTCGATCGGCTTGCCGATCGACACCGTGACTATACCAGGATATTTGGTGAACGAGTTTCGGGGCCAGACGTGGCCCGCATTGTGCGCGATCGGCACCACGGGCGCGCCGGTTTCGATGGCAAAGCGTGGTCCCCCGGTCTTGTACTTGCCTTGCTTGCCCACGGGTATGCGCGTGCCTTCGGGGAACATGATCACCCATGCGCCTTCGGCCATGCGCAGCTTGCCCTGGCGAATGACCGAGGTGAACGCGTTCTTCCCTTCCTTGCGGTTGATGTGAACCATCTTCAGCATGCCGAGCGCCCAGCCGAAGAACGGAACGAACAGCAGTTCGCGCTTGAACACGTAGCACAGCGGCCGCGGCATGAGCGCGGGAAACGCCAGCGTCTCCCAGGCGGACTGGTGCTTCGAGAGCAGCACGGCCGGTCCGTTCGGCAGGTTCTCCATGCCCTCTATGCGGTAGCGGATGCCGTTGAGGTGGCGCACGACGAAGAGCGTCGAGCGGCACCAGCCCACGGCCATCCAGTAGCGCCGCGTCGCATTCATGAACGGGAAAGCGATGAAGCAGGCCGTCGCGTACGGCATCGTGTAGACAATGAAGTAAATGAACAGCAGCAGGGAGCGAATAAAGCGCATCGGTCGAGCCGGTCGAAGGCGTGCGCGGCGGGGCCGGTTTTCGTCCGGCCTGGCGCCGTGTCGCCGGGTTAGCGTCGTCGTCGGCCCGTGGCCGGCGACGGGGTGACCAGGTTCGCGTGAATGGCGTGTGCGTTCACGCGGATTCGCTGGCAAGAAAGTCGAGTACGAACGCGCGCAGGTCGTCGTGGACCTGCGTGCCTTCGGGCAAGCCGCCCGCCGCGAGCGTCTTCTCGCCCTTGCCCGAGCGCACGAGGTGCGTGGGAAAGCCGAGCGCCGCGCCCGCTTGCAGGTCGCGCAGCGAGTCGCCGACCACAGGCGTGTCGGCCGGCTCGATCTCGAAGCGTTCCGCAATCATCTTGAGCATGCCGGGCAACGGCTTGCGGCATTCGCAGTGGTCCTGCGCCGTGTGCGGGCAGAAGAACACGGCGTCGATGCGCCCGCCCACGGCGGCGGCCTGCCGGTGCATCTTCGCGTGCATGGCGTTGAGTGCGGCCATGTCGAACAGCCCGCGCCCGATTCCCGACTGGTTCGACGCCACCGCGACGCGATAGCCCGCCTGGTTCAGGCGCGCGATCGCTTCGAGGCTGCCGGGAATGGCGACCCATTCGTCCGGCGACTTGATGAACGCGTCGGAGTCGACGTTGATCACGCCGTCCCGGTCGAGGATGACGAGTTTTCTGACGTTGCTGGTCGGCATGGCGTAGCGCTCAGTGCGTCATGCGGCGAGCCGCGAGATATCCGCGACGCTATTCATCTGGCGATGCAGCGCCTTCAGCAGCGCGAGGCGGTTTGCACGCAGGGCCGGGTCTTCCGCATTGACCATGACGTCGTTGAAGAAGGTGTCCACGGTTTCGCGCAGCGCCGCGAGCGCGGTGAGCGCACCCGTGTATTCGCGCGCGGCGAGCTGCGTTTCCACGCGCGGCGCGACCTGTTCGAGCTGTGCGTAGAGCGCCTTCTCCGCGGCTTCGACGAAGAGCGCGATCTGCACGCCGGCGTCTTGCGCACCCTCGGACTTCTTGAGGATGTTCGAGATGCGCTTGTTCGCCGCCGCAAGCGAGGCCGCTTCGGCGAGCGCCGCGAATTCGCGCACGGCGTCGAGGCGCGCGATGACGTCGTCGAAGCGCGTGGGGTTCAGCGCGAGCACGGCGTCGATTTCGGTGGCCGCGTAGCCGCGTTCGCGCAGCAGGCCGCGCAGGCGGTCCATGCAGAACTCGTGGATGGCCTCGGTCGATTCCGTCACCGCGTCGTTGCCGTTGAATTGCGCGTGAGCGGCGCGCAGCAGTTCGACGAGGTCGAGCGGCAGTTGCTTCTCGACGAGAATGCGCAGCACGCCCAGCGCATGGCGGCGCAGCGCGAACGGATCCTTTTCGCCGGTGGGCGCGAGACCGATGCCCCAGATGCCGACGAGCGTCTCGAGCTTGTCCGCGAGCGCGACGATCGTGCCCGTGGCCGTGGCGGGCAGAGCATCGCCCGAGAAGCGCGGCTGATAGTGCTCGGAGCACGCAATCGCCACGTCTTCGGGCTCGCCGTCGTGGCGCGCGTAGTACGTGCCCATCGTGCCTTGCAGTTCGGGGAATTCGCCCACCATGTCGGTCAGCAGGTCGGCCTTCGCGAGGCGCGCGCCGCGTTTGGCGAGCGCGACGTCGGCGCCGCTCAGTTCAGCAATCCGGCCGGCGAGCGCTTCGAGGCGCTCCACGCGCTGCAACTGCGAGCCGAGCTTGTTGTGATAGACCACGTTTGCGAGCAGCGGCACGCGCGCGGCGAGCGGCTTCTTCTTGTCCTGCTCGAAGAAGAACTTGGCGTCGGCCAGACGCGGGCGCACCACACGTTCGTTGCCCTCGACGATTTCTTCGGGCGTGTCCGTCGCGATGTTCGAGACGATCAGAAAGCGCGAGCGAAGGCGGCCTTGCTCGTCGGTGAGCGCGAAGTACTTCTGGTTCGTCTGCATCGTGAGGATCAGGCACTCCTGGGGCACCTGCAGGAACTCGTCCTCGAACTTGCATGCGTACACCACGGGCCATTCGACGAGCGAGTTCACTTCGTCGAGCAGCGCCTCGGGCATCACGACCTTGTCGCCGCCCGCCTGCTCGATGAGCTGCGCGCGGATGGACTCGCGGCGCTCGGCGTAGCTCGCGATCACGAAGCCCTTGTGCTGCAGCGTGTGTGCGTAGTCGTCGGCGTGCGTGATGGCGATCAGGCCTTCGGAGAGGAAGCGGTGGCCGCGCGTGGTGTCGCCGGCGTCCACGCCGAATGCCGTCACCGGCACGATCTCGCTGCCGTGCAGCGAGATCAGGCGATGCACGGGGCGCACGAACTGCACGTTGCTGCCGTCCGGGCGCTGGTAGGTCATGACCTTCGGGATCGGCAGCTTGCCGAGCGCTTCGTCGAGCACGGCCTGCAGGCCGTCGGCGAGCGTCGCGCCCGGCGCGGAGTAGCGCAGGAAGAACGCTTCGTTCTTGCCGTCGCTCGCGCGCTCAAGGTCGCTCACCGGGAAATCGGGGAAGCCGAGCGCGGCGAGTTTCTTCGCGAGCGGCGCGGTGGGCTGGCCGTTGGCGTCGAGCGCAACCGAAACGGGCAGCACTTTTTCGCGCACCTGCTTTTCGGGCGCGACGCTGCGCACATTCTTGATCGTCACGGCGAGACGGCGCGGCGTGGCGAAACGCTCGAACGACAGATCGCCTTCGATCAGGTCGCGCGCCGCGAGGCGTTGCGCGATGCCTTCGGCGAATGCGTCGCCGAGGCGCGCGAGGGCCTTCGGCGGCAGTTCCTCGGTCAGCAGTTCGACGAGGAGAGTGGCGTGATGGGCTTGGGTCATTGTTCTGGAGATCCGGTCATTCCTCGTCGAACGTGCGTTCGACCTTCAGCGGCGGCGCCCAGGCGGGCATCGCGGCGTCCTGTTCGTCGGTAGTCAGGCCCGGCACGCCATGCACCGGGTTGCCGAGCATCGGGAAGCCGAGCTTCTCGCGCGACTCGTAGTACGACTGCGCCACGCTGCGCGAGAGCGCGCGGATGCGGCCGATGTACGCCGCCCGCTCGGTGACGGAAATCGCGCCGCGCGCGTCGAGCAGGTTGAAGGTGTGAGCGGCCTTGAGCACGAGCTCGTAGGCGGGCAGTGCGAGCTGCAGTTCCATCATGCGCTTCGCTTCGCCCTCGTACGCATTGAAGAACGTGAACAGCAGGTCGACGTTCGCGTGTTCGAAGTTGTACGTGGATTGCTCGACTTCGTTCTGGTGGTAGACGTCGCCGTAGGTCAGGCGGCGTAGCTCGGGGCCGTTCGGGCCTTGTTCTTCCCATTCGGTCCAGACGAGGTCGTAGACGTTCTCGACCTTCTGCAGATACATCGCGAGACGCTCGAGGCCATAGGTGATTTCGCCGAGCACGGGCTTGCAGTCGAGCCCGCCCACTTGCTGGAAGTAGGTGAACTGCGTCACTTCCATGCCGTTGAGCCACACTTCCCAGCCGAGGCCCCAGGCGCCGAGCGTGGGGTTCTCCCAGTCGTCTTCGACGAAGCGCACGTCGTTCTGCTTCAGGTCGAAGCCGAGTGCCTCCAGCGAGCCGAGGTACAGGTCGAGGATGTTTTCCGGCGCGGGCTTGAGCACGACCTGGTACTGGTAGTAGTGCTGCAGGCGGTTCGGGTTCTCGCCATAGCGGCCGTCTTTCGGGCGGCGCGAGGGCTGCACGTAGGCCGCGCGCCACGGCTCGGGGCCGATCGCGCGCAGGAAGGTGTGAACGTGCGAGGTGCCGGCGCCGACTTCCATGTCGATCGGCTGGAGCAGCGCGCAGCCCTGCTTGTCCCAGTAAGACTGGAGCGTCAGGATGATTTGCTGAAACGTGAGCATGTTTGCCTGCTGTGTCTTTCGGGGCTTTCGGGGGCGGAGTGCGGCGGCCCCGCCAGGCTCGCTGGGCGGGGCGGCGTTCTGCGCTATGCCCGTTTCCCTTGCGTGGCCCGGGCCGGGAGGCGGCCAGGTGCTAAAACCTCGAATTTTACCGGATTGACGCGGCGTTGAGACCTGGGCGCGGTTCGGGCGCCCGTGAGGGGCGCCCTCAGGTGCATGGGCGGGTCGTTGCGCGCCCCCGCCGACGGGCGGCGAGCTTACTGTGCGCGCTTCTTCGTGCGGCCCTTGAAGGCCGGTCCGAACGCAAAGCCGAGCGCCAGCAGCAGTAGCGAAACCGCGATCACGGTGTTGTTGCCGCTCGTCACGTAGGGCGTGAAGCCGGTCGTGCTTTCCACGCGCACGTCGAGCGAGCCCGCGGTATAGGTGGGCAGGCGCGCGATCACGCGGCCTCTCGCGTCGATGGCGGCCGTCGCGCCCGTGTTGGTGGCGCGCAGCATCGGCCGGCCGGTTTCGAGCGAGCGCATGCGCGCGATCTGCAGATGCTGGTCGAGCGCGATGGTGTCGCCGAACCACGCGAGGTTCGTCGAGTTGATGAGGATGCCAGGCGAAGTCGGGCTCTCGCGCACGGTGCGCGCGAGTTCCTCGCCGAAGATGTCCTCGTAGCAGATGTCCACGGCCACGGGCTGACCGCGCACGAGGAAGGGCGGCTGCACGGGCGCGCCGCGCGCGAAGTCCCCGAGCGGGATGTTCATGAGATTCACGAACCAGTGGAAGCCCCAGGGCACGAATTCGCCGAAGGGTACGAGGTGGTGCTTGTCGTAGCGGTACAGGCCCGGCTGCCCGGGCGTAATGCCGAACAGGCTGTTGGTGTAGTCGACGACGCGACCATCGGGCGTGATCGTGCCGCCCACGGCGCCGAACAGGATGGCGGTGCCGGTGCCGTCGGCGAACGCGCGGATATCGCGGCCGAACTTTTCCGGCACTTCCTGCACGAGCACGGGAACCGCGGTTTCGGGCGTGACGACGAGATCGGCGGGCTTTTCGGTGATGAGCTTCTGGAATTCGTTGAGCGCGTCGATCATGCCGGACTCGGAGAACTTCATCTCCTGCTTGACGTTGCCTTGCAGCAGACGCACGTTGAGCGGTGCGCCGGAAGGCTGCGTCCACGGCACGAGCGAGAGCAGCAGCCCGGCCGCGATCACGGCGGCGGCAGCGAGCGCCGGTGTTGCGACAGCGCCAGCGCCAGTGGCACGCGGCGCGCCTGGCGCTTTGTCCGCAGCCGGCCGCTTGAGATCCCACGCGCGCAGTATCGCCTGCGCGATGAACGCCGCGACGAGCGCGAGCACCCAGCCCACGCCGTAGACGCCCACGATCGGCGCGAAGCCGGCGAGCGGCCCGTCCACCTGCGCGTAGCCGCTCGAGAGCCAGGGAAAGCCGGTGAAGACGTAGCCGCGCGCCCATTCGCCGAGCGCCCAGGCGCTCGCGAACGCGAACGCGCCGTGCCACGTGGGCGAGTACGGCAACTCGCCGCTGCGTCCGTTGCGGGCATGCCCCGCGCAGAACGACCAGATGAGCGCGGCGAGCGCGGGATACACGCCGAGATAGAGCGAGAACAGCACGAGCGCCGCGCCCGCGAGCACCGCAGGCATGCCGCCGTAGAAGTGCATGCTCACGTAGAGCCACCACACCCCGCTCACGAAATTGCCGAAGCCGAACGCCCAGCCCGTGAAGAGCGCGCTCTTCCAGCCGGTCGTGCGTGTGAGCCAGAAGTAGAAGCCCGCGAAGATCGCGAGGGCGAGCCAGCCGCCGTGCGGTGTGGGCGCGAATGAAAGCGTATTGAGCGCGCCCAGCGCGGTCGCGGCGAGATAGTGCCAGATCGTGGGCGCACTTCGCGCCGCGCCGTTCGAGGCGCTTGCGGCGCTCGATGCCGCGGTATCGGTGGTTTCGGGCGCACGCGTCTTGTTGCGCGTGCGGGTATCGATCGGTTCGGCCATACAGTGCAGTGAAAAGCGGCAGTGAACTGCGCGGCGCTCAATGCGAGCGCGCGAGAGCGCGACGCTGGCGCGTGGGCGCGGATTGCGGGACGAGCGCAACGATAGCACTTTCGTGCGTCGCTACCGGGTAGCGTCTGCCGCTATTTTGGGGGGCGGATCTCGATGCCACGCCTGCAAAGCAAAAACGCCAGCCCGAAGGCTGGCGTTCCGCGCGGTGGCGGGTGCGCCGGATCAGGTGCCCGGCGGCTGCAGTGCGGCTTCGCGCTGGCCGGCCATCGGGTCGCGGCGCACCAGCAGCATGTGGACCTGACGGGCGTCGGTGCGCAGCACCTCGAAGGTCAGGTCGTCGATGCGCACCTTCTCCCCGCGATGCGGCACGTGGCCGAAGTGGTGCGTGACGAAGCCGCCGATCGTGTCGACTTCCTCGTCGGAATAATGGGTGCCGAACGTCTCGTTGAACTGCTCGATCTCGGTGAGCGCGCGCACGCGGTAGCGCCCGTCGGGCGAGGCGATGATGTTGCCGCTTTCTTCGTCGAAGTCGTATTCATCCTCGATGTCGCCGACGATCTGCTCGAGCACGTCTTCGATCGTGATGAGGCCCGCCACGCCGCCGTATTCGTCCACGACGATGGCGATGTGATTGCGGTTCTGGCGAAAGTCGCGCAGCAGCACGTTCAGGCGCTTGGACTCGGGTATGAACACGGCCGGGCGCAGCATGCCGCGCACGTCGAATTCCTCTTCGGCGTAGTAGCGCAGCAGGTCCTTCGCGAGCAGCACGCCGATCACGTTGTCGCGGTTGCCTTCGTACACGGGGTAGCGCGAGTGCGCCTTCTCCAGCACGAACGGGATGAATTCGTCGGGATCTTCGGCGATGTTGATCGCGTCCATCTGCGCGCGCGGAATCATGATGTCGCGTGCGCAGAGCTCGGACACCTGGAACACGCCTTCGATCATCGAAAGCGAATCGGCGTCGATCAGATTGCGCGCGTGCGCGTCCTGGAGGATTTCGAGAAGCTCGCCGCGCGAGTCTGGCTCGGGCGAGATGAAGTCGGTCAGCCGCTCGAGCAGCGAGCGCTTTTCCTGCGGTTTGTCGGTTTGGCGTCGACTGGGATAAGAGTCGTTCATGGTGGTGCGCCCTTTGCCGCTTTGGGGCAGGGCGCGCTGTTGCGGAGCGTTAAGGATACAACATGCTTGTGGCGCGACCGTGTAAGGATCGCTGACAGATCAATCCTAGCGCAGATGCGGGGTGACCGCGCTGTCGACGAAAAAGCCGTCGCAACTTGATGCGTGTCATGAATGCCTCTTTTTTAACATTTGCCTTTCCGCGATTCGGATTTAATCGCGCCGTTTGCGCCGCCGGAGCTTTCCGGCAGCGCATGTCGGCCGGATCACACTCCGGCATCTAGTCGGGGAGATCACTCTTGTTGCATTCATCGAAGAAACGCGCGGCCTGGCTCGTGCTGGTGCTGCTCGTGCTGCTAGGCGGGTGCGCGACGGAAGCATCGCGCACGCTGGCGGTGCCCGAGGTTGCCGTCGCGCGTACGCCATACGCGGGCAAGCCCGTCGCGATTGCCGTGGGCAAGTTCGACAACCGTTCGAGTTACATGCGCGGGATTTTCACGGACGGCAACGACCGTCTGGGCAGTCAGGCCAAGACCATTCTGATCACGGCGCTTCAGCAGAGCGGGCGCTTCAACGTGCTCGATCGCGACAATCTCGACGAGATCCGTCAGGAGGCGGGATTCGCGAAGCAGGCGCAGGCCGTGAAGGGCGCGCGCTACGTCATCACCGGCGACGTCACCGAATTCGGCCGCAAGGACGTTGGCGACCAGCAACTCTTCGGCATTCTCGGCCGCGGCAAGAGCCAGGTCGCCTACGCGAAAGTGAGCCTCAACGTCGTGGATACGGTCACCTCCGAAGTCGTGGCCTCGGCGCAGGGCGCGGGCGAATTCAGCCTGTCGAGCCGTGAGGTGATCGGCTTTGGCGGGACGTCGGGCTACGACTCGACGCTCAACGGCAAGGTGCTCGATCTGGCGATCGGGGAGGCCGTCAACCACCTGGCCGAACGTGTCGAGGCCGGCGCGCTCGGCGCGGCTCGCTGAGCAGTCGGGCGCCGGGTTCGTCGCAACACGTTCACAGGAAAGTAGAGACCGCACGATGAAACACATTCATTTCGGCGCGCACGGCAGCCTGTGCCGGCGCGCGGCGGCGTTCGCCGTCGCGTTCGCAACCGCGTCGTTGCTGGGCGGCTGCGCCACGCAACAGACCACCAAGCCGCTTTACGGCTGGAACGCATACCAGGCGCAGGTGTACGAGCAGCTCAATGGCAAGTCGAGCCCCGAAACCCAGATCGGCGCACTCGAGCAGAGCCTCCAGCAGATGCACGGCAAGGGCGAACTCCCGCCGCCCGGCTTTCACGCGCACCTCGGCGCGCTCTACGCGAGCGTCGGCAAGAGCCGGCAAGCGAGCCAGGAACTCCTGGCGGAGAAGGAGGCGTTTCCCGAATCGTCTGCGTACATGGACTTTCTGCTGAAGAACCTGAACAAGTAGGAGCACGCGCATGATCTTCTTTTCACGCTTCAAATGGCTGCCCGCGGTGGCGGTCGGTGCGCTGCTCGCGGCCTGCGCCCAACAGCCGGCGAAGCAGGTCGACTACACGTCGTTTCGTGCCGCGAAACCGCGCACGATCATCGTCCTGCCACCGCTGAACGAAACCGCCGATGTGAACGCCACGAACGGCATGCTCTCGCAGATGACGATGCCGCTCGCCGAGTCGGGTTACTACGTTCTGCCGGTAGCGGAAGTCGCGGAAACCTTCCGCCAGAACGGCCTGACGACGCCGGCCGAGATCCAGGACGTGCCGGCGGCAAAGCTGCGAACGATTTTCGGCGCGGATGCTGCGCTCTACACGAAAGTCTCGCAGTACGGCTCCGTGTATCAGGTTGTCGACAGCAACACGGTCGTGGCGGCATCGGCGAAGCTAGTGAGTCTCGACAACGGCGACGTGCTCTGGGAAGGCCGTGCGAGTGCGAGCGGCAAGGAGCTTGGAGATTTCAGCGTAGGTGGCGGCTTGCTCGTCACCCTCGTGCAGGCGGCCGTGAAGCAGGTCGCGCATTCGCTCAGCGACGAGAGCCAGAAGGTCGCTGGCCTCACGAGCCGCAAGTTGCTCTCGGCGGGACCGCCCAACGGGCTGCTGTACGGGCCGCGTTCGCCGAAGTACGGGACTGACTGATTACGTCCAGCGATAGTAGAAAGCGGGTTGTCGCGACTCGCACGCGAGGCGGTATTGATCGCCGCTTTCGCAATCGCATGCATTTGCCGCGATGTTAGCGCGGCTGCGCGGCGCCTTCAGGTGCAGCGCGCGAGCAGCCGTTCCAGCGCGCGGTCGCGCATGCCGCTCTCACGCAGTGCATCGACGGTCCGGCGCACGTAGTCGAGCGTCGAGCCATAACGGCCGGAAGCGCAGCCGAACACGGTGCGCACGGTCGCTTCGGAAAGCTTGCCGGTGTATGACGCTACGTCGCGTCGCATGACGAACGCGAGCGCGGCGACGCGGCGGCCGTCTTCGAGCACGCAGGGCAGCCAGGCGGGGCGGTACGAGCCCATCGGCATTTCGCGGCGCCAGAGCGCTTCCAGGTGTGGCGTCACGCCTTCGGCGGCGAGGCGGAACGCGACTCCCGCACACGAGCCGCCGCGGTCGAGCGCGAGCACGAGGCCCGGTTGCTCGGGTGTGCCTCGGTTCACGCGCGACCACAGATAAAGCCCGCGATGGTAGCCGTGCACGCGCGAGCGCACGTTCTCGACGCTCGGCAGGCCAGGGTTCCAGATCAGCGAGCCATAGCCGAAGAGCCAGAGGTCGCTCGCGCCATCCCAGTCCTTCAGCGTGCAGGCGAGCGAGGCGCGCAGCTCGTCTTCGTTCAGGAGGCGCGACTCGCCGAGCGCAGGCGGGTAGCCGGGGCAGGGCGCGCTCGCACCGCCCGCCTCGGGCGATGCGGAGGGTTCGGCGAAGTCGGGCGTGCGCTTGTCGTTCATGGCGGGTCTATCGGCGTCCGGGCGGGCCTTATTTGTACGGATCAGGGAAGCCAAGCGAGTTGAGCACCTCGGTTTCGATGCCCTCCATCTCATCGGCTTCGGCCTCGTCCTCGTGATCGTAACCCTGTGCGTGCAGCGCGCCGTGCACGAGCAGGTGCGCGTAGTGCGCGGCGAGCGGCTTGCCCTGCTCGGCGGCTTCCTTTTCCACCACCGGGCAGCACAGGATCAGGTCGCCCGTGACCGGATCGTCTTCGCTTTCCGCGTAGGCGAAGGTGAGCACGTTGGTCGCGTAGTCCTTGCCGCGATAAGTGCGGTTGAGCGTGCGGCCTTCTTCGGCGTCGACGAAGCGCACGGCCAGCTCCGCGTCGGCGAAGAGCGCGGCCTTGAGCCACGCCGTCACGGTTGCGCGCGGCAGCGCGGCCTTGTGCTCGGGAAACGCCTTCGCAGCAGGGAACTGGACGGTCAGTTTGAGTTTCGGTACGCGGGGCATGGGACTCATTCAGGCGGTCCAGGCGAACGGCAACCTAACGAGCGCGGTGTCAGCGCGCGTCGCCATTGCCTTCGTCCTTTTTCGAGTGCGCGTCATAAGCCTCGACGATACGCGCGACGAGCGGATGGCGCACGACGTCCGCGCTCGTGAAGCGCGTGAGCGCGATGCCGCGCACGTTCGCGAGCACCTGCTGCGCCTCGATCAGGCCGCTCTTGTGGCCGCGCGGCAGGTCCACCTGGGTGGTGTCGCCGGTCACGACGGCCTTCGAGCCGAAGCCGATACGCGTCAAGAACATCTTCATCTGCTCGGGCGTGGTGTTCTGCGCCTCGTCGAGGATGATGAACGCGTGATTGAGCGTGCGGCCGCGCATGTACGCGAGCGGTGCGATCTCGATCATCTGGCGCTCGAACATCTTCGCGGTCTTGTCGAAGCCGAGCAGGTCGTAGAGCGCGTCATACAAGGGGCGCAGATACGGGTCGACCTTCTGAGCGAGATCGCCCGGCAAGAAGCCGAGCCGCTCGCCCGCTTCCACGGCCGGGCGCGTGAGCACGATGCGCTTGACCTGATCGCGTTCGAGCGCGTCCACGGCGCAGGCTACCGCGAGATAGGTCTTGCCGGTGCCCGCGGGCCCGACGCCGAACGTCACGTCGTGCGAGATGATCTGCTTGAGGTACTCGCGCTGCGCGGGCGTGCGGCCACGCAGGTCGGCGCGGCGCGTGTAGAGCTTCGGGCCCAGTTCTTCGGTGTCGATGCCTTCGAGCGCGGGCTCGTCGAACGGATGGTCCGGGTCGCCCCGGAATCGCGGATCGATTTCCGTGGCTTGCTCGCCGACATTGCCAACACTGCCGTTGGCGTTGGCGCGCACGCCGCCGTTGCCATTGCCGCGCGGATCGTTCGCCGGATGGCGCGCTTCGACGAGCGCGAGCTGGATATCGTCGACGGAGAGCGGATCGCGCGCCTGGTTGTAGAAGTTCTCGAGCGCCGCGAGTGCGAGCTTCGCGCCACGCCCGCGAATGCTGATTCGATGGCCGCGCCGCGCGAGCGTCACGTCGAGCGCCTGTTCGATCTGCCGCAGGTTCTCGTCGAGCGGGCCGCAGAGGTTGGCGAGCCGCGCGTTGTCGTCGCGCGGCGCGGTGAATTCCAGATGCTGCTGATTGGGCTTCAAGGTGTCTCTGAACTCCTGAATTCCGATGTTGCGTGATGGGCGCGCGCTCAGTGCGCGAGCGCCGAGGTGCCCTCGTGCGCCAGCACGAGTTCGCCGCGCAGCGAGTGCGGATACGCGTGATTGATCTTCACGTCGATCATCTGGCCGATCAGGCGCGCGTGCGAGGCGAGCGGTGCCGGGAAGTTCACGACGCGGTTGTTCTCGGTGCGGCCCGACAGTTCGCTCGGGTCCTTGCGCGAGGGGCCTTCCACGAGAATGCGCTCGACTCGGCCGACCATCGACTGGCTGATGCGCTGCACGTTCTCTTCGATCGTGGCCTGCAGGTGTTGCAGGCGCTTTAGCTTCACCTCGCGCGGCGTGTCGTCGGAGAGGTTGGCTGCGGGCGTGCCAGGACGCGGGCTGTAGATGAACGAGAAGCTCGTGTCGTAGCTCATCTCTTCGACGAGCGCCATCATCTTCTGGAAGTCCTCTTCGGTCTCGCCGGGGAAGCCCACGATGAAGTCCGTGGAGAGCGACAGGTCCGGGCGGATCGCGCGCAGCTTGCGGATGATCGACTTGTATTCGAGCACGGTGTAGCCGCGCTTCATCGCCATGAGCACGCGGTCCGAGCCGTGCTGCACCGGCAGATGCAGATGGCTCACGAGCTTGGGCACTTTCGCGTAGGTGTCGATGAGGCGCTGCGTAAATTCCTTCGGATGCGAAGTCGTGTAGCGGATGCGCTCGATGCCGGGGATTTCGGCAACGTACTCGATGAGCGTCGCGAAGTCGGCGACGTCGTGCGCGCCGGCCGTCAACGCGCCGCGGTAGGCGTTCACGTTCTGGCCGAGCAGCGTGACTTCGCGCACGCCCTGGTCGGCGAGGCCGGCGATTTCGGTGAGCACGTCGTCGAGCGGGCGCGAGACTTCCTCGCCGCGCGTATAGGGCACGACACAGTAGCTGCAGTACTTGCTGCAGCCTTCCATGATCGAGACGAACGCGCTCGGGCCTTCCACGCGCGCGGGCGGCAGGTGGTCGAACTTCTCGATTTCGGGGAACGTGATGTCCACCTGCGCACGGCCGGAGGCGCGCCGCGCGTCGATCATCTGCGGCAGGCGGTGCAGCGTCTGCGGGCCGAACACGAGGTCGACGTAGGGCGCGCGCGCCACGATCGCCGCGCCTTCCTGGCTCGCCACGCAGCCGCCCACGCCAATGATCAGGTTCGGGTTCGCTTCCTTCAACTCGCGCACGCGGCCGAGGTCGGAAAAGACCTTCTCCTGCGCCTTTTCGCGCACCGAGCAGGTGTTGAACAGGATGACGTCCGCGTCTTCGGGGGTGTCGGTTTTCACGAGGCCTTCGGCGGCGCCGAGTACGTCGACCATCTTGTCGGAGTCGTACTCGTTCATCTGGCAGCCAAAGGTCTTTACATAAACTTTCTTGGTCATCGGGTTTCGCCGTTCGCAGTGGTTGACCTGGGGGCGTCGTCCGCTTGATGCACG
>NZ_DATJWR010000332.1:0-3681 GCF_035501035.1 Paraburkholderia sp. | reverse complement strand
CCTTGTTGTACTGGGTCAGCGTGTACATTGCGCCCACGGGTTCGCGACTCAGATTGATGAAGGCGAACGGGTGGTCCCGCTCAACACGAGCGACCTGTTCCAGGTAGCGATGCCACAGTTGCAGGAACCACTCACCATACTGTTACGTCCCGAACTATTTGAGTTTTAGCGGGAGGCGTTTATCTCGCGAACGTCGGGAACGATTTTTTGAACTTCACCGCGCGCAGCGCGGGACACGAGGGACGTAAAGAAGGCCGGTGCTGCCGTGATATCGTGAGACGGGTTCCAAGCCAACTCTCGAATCAACAACAGACCAGCCTATGCGACGAATCGTACGCGCATTCCTCTCTCTCGAACAGCATCTTCGCTCTGTCATCTCCACCCCGCAGTCCTACCGCCCCAGTCATTGCCCACATTGCGGCTTCGGCGGACTCTGGGGCCACGGCTTCTACGGCCGCAAGGCTGACCGCAGCAGTGGCGCCAGGCTCAACCCGGTGCCCGTTGCACGCTTCTGTTGCCAGTCGTGTGGCCGCACCTGCTCGCGTCTGCCGCTATGCATCTGCCCGCGGCGGTGGTACGCATGGGCCCTGCAGCAACTGGTTCTCTCGCTGATGCTCTTCGGCCTGTCCCTGCGCAGCACCGCGAAGGTGACCGGTCTCAGCCGCAATACCGTGCGTCGCTGGTGGCGCTGGCTGCGCGAGCGCACCCCCGTTTTCGCCTTCCTCCTGCGCAGCCGCTTCCCCGAGCTCGGCCGCACAACCGACACGATGTCGTTCTGGCGGGCATGCCTTGCCTGCATGCCCTTGTGCATGGCGATGGCCTGGCTCGACCTGGACGACCTGAGCGTCCCGTGATCCGCTGAGCCTGGCGCGCCGCGAGACGGCCAGTTTTACGTTTTTTCAGGGTGCCCACACAGTCTGGCCACTTCCGTTGCGTTCGCAACGGCGATTTCATGTCGATTCCTCAATTGAACGAAGGAATCTATCGACATGAATCACATCGACGAGATGGCACTGTTCCGTCTGGGCGTACTGGGTCCGCTCACCAGCCGCGGCGAACTCGCCCGCGGTGAACTCGCTCGCCTGATCCGCCAGATCGCACAGCAGGAGTACGCGATCCCCGGCTCCCAACGCCGCCATATCAGCGAGAAGACGCTACGCGCATGGTACGACCTCTGGCGTCGCGAAGGCATCGCGGGGCTGGCCAGCAAGCCGCGTACCGATCGCGGCGCCTCGAAGCTCAGTGAGGCCGTCCAGGACGCCGTGCTCGCGGCCAAACGCGAGAACCCCCGACGCTCAATCCGCCAGATCCGCCTGCTGCTCGAAGGCGCCGGCGTCGTGCCGCGAGACTCGCTCTCGAAGAGCGCCGTGCACCGCCTGCTCAAGATCCACGGCCTGTCGCGCATCAGCGGCCCCTGCGTCGTGCCCGACGAGAAGCGCAGCTTCGTGGCCGAGCACGCCGGGTCCATCTGGTACGGCGACGTACTGCACGGTCCCACGCTGTTGCTGGGCGGCAAACGCCGCAAGACCTACCTCGTCTCGCTGATGGATGACGCTTCGCGCCTGATCGCCCACAGCGCGTTTTGTCTGTCCGAGACGGCACTCGATATCGAAGGGGTGCTCAAGCAGGCGTTAATGAGAAGGGGGCTGCCAGGCCGCCTGGTTGTCGACAACGGTTCGGCCTATCGCAGCGCCACGCTGCAGGGCATCTGCGCGCGCCTGTCCATCCGGCTCATCTACTGCCGCCCCTATCAGCCAGCGTCGAAGGGCAAGATCGAGCGCTGGCACAGGACACTACGTTCCCAGTTCCTCGCCGAACTTGATACGACCCATGTCCGCGATCTGGGCGATCTGAACGCCCGCCTTTGGGCCTGGATCGACCAGATCTATAACCGCAGCAAGCACAGCGCACTCGGTGAGCACACGCCACTCTCGCGCTATCAGCAGGACCTGCCGCGCATCCGCCTGCTTGGGCCACTGGCCGCGCAGCTCGATGAACTGTTCTGGCATCGCGTCAAACGCCTGGTGCGCCGCGACGCTACGGTCTCCTACGAAGGCACACGCTTTGAAGTTCCCTATGAACTCACCGGACAGCACGTGAGCCTCGTCGTCGATCCGCACAGCGGCACCGTCATGCATGTCGAGAACGAGGCGGGGCAGGTCATTGGTGCGGCCACCAGGCTCGATGCGCTCGCCAACAGCACGCGCCGGCGGCAGCGCCCCGGCAGCGAAGCGGCGAGCGCCCACGTAGCCACGGGCCCGAACCTCATCGAGCTCGCCCATCGGCAGCACTACCCGCACACGGAGCAATGACATGTACCGTCAGCATTTCGGCCTGCGCTGCGCGCCGCTTGACAAGGACTCGATCGAACTGTGGGACGACGGCGCCATTACCCATCTGCGTGATCGCTTCCAGTGGCTGCTCGATAGCCCAGGCGTCGGCCTGCTCACTGGCGAGCCCGGCGTGGGCAAGACCTCCACCTTGCGTCACATCACCAGCAAACTCAATCCGCACCGCTATCAGGTCGTCTACACGGCCGAGACCGACTTCGGTCGCGTCGACCTGTACCGCGCGCTCGCGCGCGGACTCGGGCTCGAGCCCAGCTACCGGCGGGCCGACCTGTGGCGCGACATCAAGCAGCGCATCGTCGAACTCGCCCAGAGCCGCCAGATCGTGCCCGTATGGATCATTGACGAATCCCAGCACCTGGCCGCCGAGTTCTTCCGCGATCTGCCGTCGTTCCTGAACTTTTCACAGGACGCCAGGGATCTCATCACCGTCTGGCTCGTTGGTCACCCGTCGCTAGCCAGCATGCTCGAACGGGCGCAGTTCAACGCGCTCCACAGCCGCATCCAGGTACGCGTGCACTTCACGCCGGTTCTGGAGCGCGAACGCTTCTCCCAGCTCATCGCTCACGCGCTCAACGCCGCCGGCTGCACCCACACGCTGCTCTCCGATTCCGCCCTCGAGCAGCTGCGCGAAGCCTCGCGCGGGGTGCCCCGTCAGGCCGGGCGCATCCTGCGTAACGCCATGCGCCTGGCCGTACCGAAAGGGCTGAACCACATCCCCGACGAACTCCTGCAGCGCGCCATCGAGGAGGTGCGGTGAGCATGATCTTCAAACCGTCGTACTTCAATCGCGAGGTGCACCATGTTCATCTTTACCCGCAACGCCAAACCCTGTCGACCTGAGCTCACTGATGAAGCGGCCTGGCTGATCCGGCTCATGCTTGCCGACCTCTACCACTGGTTCGACTGGGAGTACGGCAAGCAGGCACGCCGTTATCGTCCGCCCGATGTCCCGCCGCTCGATGAGGACCCACTGGACGATCCATTCTAAACTTCGGCCCCGGCGTTCATCGCGTCGGGGCCGCTTCACTTTGGCGCGTACGCGCGACGCTTCTCGCCGTTTCCCCGTTTCCTCTGAACTCCGTTTCGCGCTCTGCGTGATCCTGTGCATTTCCATCACAGCGCGAGACGACTCGCTTTGTTTCAGCCCGAATAGCGCGGGACGTCACTTCTTAAATATCCCGGGACGTAACACCATACTCAGGCAGAAACCAGTACGCCTGCTTGTAGTAGGCCGCCGCGTCGTGCATGCCGCCCTTCCAGCCGGCGTGGCGCCGGTCCATCACCTCGGTGCGGGGCACGAGGCCGAACTGTTGGACTAGGTATTCCGCCC
>NZ_DATJWR010000331.1:0-6058 GCF_035501035.1 Paraburkholderia sp. | reverse complement strand
AAACGCCATGCCCACCGTCGCGCGCATGCACGGCGCGGCATAATCGGGAAGTCGGCATAATTCTTGTGAAAATTCCATTCGCCCGTTTGTCGTTGCACGCAAGGGCTTCCTGTTCGCAGATACGGTTGCCGGCGCACACGCCAGCGCAAATCTCTTTAGTCTCGTTGAAACTTGCAAGGCCAATGGTATCGATCCATACCGTTACCTGGCCTGGTTGTTCGAGCGCCTGCCTCTGGCAAAGACCGCCGACGACTACGAGGCGCTTGTGCCTTGGCGGATGCCGTCCCCCCGGAACTGATTCGCAGCATATCCACTCCACGAATCAACGCGCCTGTCCACCACTCAGAGGGACGGCGATTATGGATCGCTTACCGACGATCCGTTCTTCGGATGGAGCCGACCCTAGGACGTCAGTGTGAGCGCGCCAGTACCTGCACGGTTTGAACGGACAGAATCCTGCGGATGGCGCCTAGCGCCGTCTTGCCTTCGCGCCAGAGCACCCTGAGGTAAGCGCCCGGGGAAGGCATCTTGATGGCGTCGGGTGCGCAGGCGAGGATCGTGTCCATCTAAGTTTTTAATGGACAGATGTACACGATGGACGAGAACACAGATCACAAGACCCACCACACGCCCGCATGCACGGCGCTGCATGTAGAGTAGCCCGAACTCGCTTGCTAGGGCCGTTCCGAACAGAATGATTGCGCCCGCGACGATCATCGTCGACGTGATCTTTTCCTCTCGGAGCACCGAACAACTCCGGAAGCGAACCTTTTCCCAGAAATGAATAGCACGATCCCCGCCTAATCGTCTATCGTCGCGTCAATCCGCCCCTCTCTGATAGCATGGAGGAACTCCCGATAATCACGTCGATTCTGGGAGCTGTACTCAGACGCAAACTCGGTGATTGCGTCGTCGAAGGTCTGCCCGGAACCCATGTACCCGGCCATCATCGCCGCATCCCCTGAGCGGGCATGGGCACGCGCAAGCGCATGTGCGCACATCCGCGCATACTGCCTCAGCATCCCCGTATCCCAGTCCTCGATCACCGCGGACATTTTCATGTCGCGAAGCTGACGGAGATAGAAATCGCGACCATTCTTCCCCCGTGTCCACCCGAGGAACACATCGCTCGCAGACTGCATGATGCGCTGGCCCGCGATGACACGCTGGCCATGATTGGCATGCAGGCTTTTCCCTGCGTAGGGTTCGAGTACCGAAGCACGCGCCTCCTTTACCTGCAGGAAGAGCGGGTCGTTGTCTGCCGCCATGAAGAGACCCACGGCGCACATCGTACCGACGCTGCCGACGCCGACCACCTTGATAGCCAGATCGACGAAGTGGAACCTGTCGAACAGCACGCGGACATGTTCGGCCAGGCTCTCGCGATACGAGGAAATGGCTTCAGCGTATCCTGACTCGATGCCCGGGGCCTGTTCTTCTGTCGGATGGAAGATCAACGGTGGCTCGTCCTTGATCCTCGGCCTTACGCCTTCCTGCGAGACAAGCTTTGGATACAGAAAATCAGGCACCGTCTTGCGCCTTTCCGCTTCGATCCGCTCGGCTAGCCGCTTGCGCGCGGCTGCGACGACAGCCGGATCGCCCGATCGATCTTCATACTTTTGCAGATCGATTCTGTCATACCAGACATCGAGAGCCCGCATGCCCGCGTAGTCATGCATCCGCTCGCGGTATTCGCGGACAAGATCTGTCGCCACGCGTGACGTGTCGCTGTGGGGTAGCTCAAGATAATGCGCAGCGATCACCGCGCTCGCCGCTAGCCGCTTGAGGTCCCACTCGAACGGAGCCGGCAGCGTCTCATCGAGATCGTTGATGTCGAAGATGACGTTGCGCTCCGGCGTCGCGAAGCCGCCGAAGTTCATCAGGTGGGCATCGCCACACGCCTGCACACGGATCCCACTTGCAGGTGTCGTGGAGAGGTCGGCGGCCATCAGCGCGGCCGCACCGCGATAGAACGCAAACGGCGACGCGGACATGCGCCCGAAGCGGATCGGAATCAGTTCCATCATGCGGCCTTCATTGGACGCGATCAGGAGCTCGACCGGGTCAGGGCGATCCGGCTGTGCCTTCCATCCCGCCTGCGATAGCCGCGGTACACTATCGCGCAGCGTGCGCCCTTTAGCCGCGCGTTCATCAGCGGTGAGGTAAGGGGTTTCTGTTCGAGCAGTGGCACTCGGGTGCTTCCGCGTAACGGCATTGTCCATGACCTTTCCCTTCTGTGTTTGCTGGCGCGACCTGCCGCACGCTCGACTGGCCGATGCCGGATGGCGACCGATCCCTTCTTCTCCGACCTTGCCGCTGGACGTCGGCCCGGACATCGGTGCCGCTCGCAACCGTGGCCTGGCCTGCGATGCCCGCGGTCGTCGGATCGGACATCGTGTCTCGCGGTAACCGCGTGATGCTGCGCCGCGTCGCAGGAACGAAGTCGTGTGCCATTCCGCAGCGTGACGACCTTGATCCGTAACTCACTTGAATCCTGGACCTATATAAGACGCTACGGGGCCGACCGGCGATGACGTTGATTCAAATCAACGGAGTTCTCGGCATGCACGCGCCACGTATCACGAAGGCTGTCGGTCCTGTAATTCTCCTGGGCCGCTCCGTACATCCAGAGGTTTTCGATCTACTTCGCTACTGGGCTGGGATGGTGATCAAGGGCAAAGCCTCCTGAGCACCGGTATCGGTCATCGTGAAAAAGAGCATCACTGCGTTGAGTGCACGTTTGGTTCGCAGGTCACCCTGGTCAATCCAGAACCAGTAGTCTCGGTAACGTACGACCGCATACGCGTTAGCCGGCCTCTGCTTGCCGCTGTGAATTCGTACGACGCCCTGCTGCATCTCCGCTGCAGATTGTGCGACGGCTGGCAACGCACTATGGTCTGCCAGATGCTCTTCCGGTACATCGACGTAGCTCGAAAAGGCCTGCATTATTTGCAGCATCGAGCGGCTGTTCACCGTGAGTTCGTCATCAGCGCCACGGGCCGGGGAATATCTGAGCGTAAACTTTTGCGGCCCGACTGGCATTTTGAGCAGGCGGCGTATCTCGGCGACCTTCTCGACGACGTCGGCAGGCATGTCTTCACGCCGGAAGAAGAGTACGGCAGTCGAACCCTTAACCTTGTCCTCCTCCACGCGCATGCCAACCGCGCCTGTGGCCTGAACTTCGCGCAGCAGTGCGATTGCCCGCAGAAACTCCGGATCCGCCTCCCGCATCATTCCAGCAGCCGTCGAGCGATTGCGCACGCCGTTAAGCGACTCCACCGTCATGCCCAACAGAAAATCCGCGGCATAGCCGCTCTGGAGCATGAAGAAGATGTTCTTCGGATCAATCGGCTCCAGCAACCCGCGCAGGAATTTCTGCCCGGTTGCCGGCGCGTAAGTGATGGTGGGCCGGTCCGTATAAACGCTCTGTACCCCTGCGGCCAGAAAATTTCCTTGCACCGCCCTGTCCGTCGAGAGGGTGCCATTCACCGACACGCCGGTTTGCAGGGAATAACCGCTGACAACCGACGCCACGTCAACGAATACCGGCAGATCCAGATAACGCAGTTTGACGATGTTCAGCAGCGCTTGCTGTTTCCACGAGTCGGCGATTGCCGCGCTATAGTCGAAGCGGTCCGCAACGATGGTCGTGGGGCCGAGCGATGTGCAGCCAGGAAGTACTGCGCACACGGCGAGGCAGACACGTAACTTCCGGATGACCTCGCGAGCGGGGTTGCCAGCGATGTCCGAGGGCCTTTGGAGATGCACCGGTTTCATGGCTATCTGGTTCCCTGTATCCCCATCGTCCGGATGCACACGTCCAGAAACCAGCATCCGCCTTCATCCTGAGTGAAATTAAGAATCTCATTGGCACGGCGCAGTTCCTTGACCTCGCGCTACAGTGCTTTAAGACGTTCGCGTTCCGACGTGCTCACGCCCTCGCGCTCGCCGCTATCGACTTCATCTCGTTTGACCCACCCCAGCAATGTCTGGCTCGTACAGCCGATCTTGGGGGCGATGGATTCGATCGCTGCCCACTGTAAGGGATACTCGCCCCGATGCTCTTGCACCATGCGCACAGCACGTTCGCGGACTTCAGCAGAAAACTTGTTCGACTTGTTCATGGCTCCATTTTCTCAAGAGTTGGAGCCTCCACCAAATCCGAGGCGGTTCGTCGGCCCGGCTCACACGGCCATGTCCCCGGCGGGAAGAAAACGCTCATCCGAAACAGCTACACCGTACTGTTCACTGGCTTTCGGCTACGATAGAAGCGCAGTCACTGCTCCTTTTGATGCACGTATGTACTACGTTCGAAAGCGGTGATGCCATAACAGTGAGATCCGGTTCGCAAGCGCGCGAGATACCGCATAGGGTATGCAGATCAGCGCGGGGCCGAGCACAACGGCCGCCCCCGGGTGCACCAGTCCATAAATCAGAAACTGCGCCACTGCGTCGAGAACGATCCCCACGGCCACCAGGTTACCAACGACTGCAAGTCCACCTCGAAGAAGATTTTTGCGATTTCCGCTCTCGGTAACCAGTCGATAGATGAACGGCTGGTGCCCTGCCCGAGCATCAGCCAGTCCGCTTCGGCAGCCAAGAACAATTGCAATGAGTGGCTGCAGCACAAACCTCAGCCGCCCAGGGCCTGAGAGACGAAGCGGCATTTCATCAAGAAACTGTCGCGAGAACAGATAGATGCGCCCGTTCTGCTACGTGTCAATTACCGCAGAAGGGAGTGCGACGACGAGAACCGCCACGGCGATCACGAAGAGCGCTTTGCTAAAAATATCGCGTTTCTGCATCATCGCTGACGACACTCCATCTCGAAATTTAATCGTTGAGGGCCAGCCCGAAGAGCGTTACCGATGTCTGGGTATTCTTCATGACCCCTTCGACAAAATCGCTGTCAGAGGCACGTTCGCCGAGGAACTTCCGCTGGACTAAGCCAGAATCATCACGACCACCATGCCCCAGATAGTCAGGAGCGTGTTACTTACCGCGTAGCTGACCGTGTATCCGAGCCCGGGGATCTGGCTTCTTGCGGCGTCACAGATCATCCCCAATGCCGCTGTCGTTGCTCGTGCACCGGCGCACACGCCGAGCAGGATGGCTGGATGAAAGCGGAACACGTAGCGCGCGATCAGCATTCCTAGAATGAGCGGAACGGTCGTGGCGAAAATGCCCCACAAGAATAGACTGATGCCGAGGTGCCGGAGACCGGCAACGAAACCGGGTCCTGCGGTGAGGCCGACCACAGCGATGAAGACGTTCAGTCCGACCGAGCTCATGAACCAGACCGTGGGTTCAGGAATGCGGCCAAACGTCGGGTGTACCGCCCGTAGCCAGCCAAACAGGATGCCCGCGATCAGTGAGCCACCCGCGGTCGACAGTGTGATGGGAATGCCCGCGACTTTAATGACGATAGCCCCCACCATTGCGCCAGCGGTAATGGCGATACTTACGAACGCCACGTCTGTCAGGTTCGTTGGGCGATCCAGTATGCCAAGTGCTTTCGCGGCAGCGCTCGTGTCCTGCGTGCGCCCGACGATCGTTATCGTGTCGCCCCGTTGCAGCTGTGTGCTCGGCCGAATGGGAATCTGCGTCTCCGTGGGGCCGCGCTTGATCTTCCTGAGATAGACGCCGCGCGCGGCCGGCAAACTGGCAAGCTCCTGCAAGGTTTTTCCATCGACCGCTTTGCTGGTCACATAAACGTCCACTCCTTCTGCCGGTACTGCCAGCAGTTCCGGGTCATCGACTTCAACGGCTTTTCGCTGCCGTGCCGCAACGAGCGTGTCACCGCCATTGCCAGAAGTAGTCCCGTGCGCCCCCAGCAGCGAAACAAGCTGGTCGCGGGGGCCGGCGATCGCCACCACATCGTCCGGATGCAGCATGAAATCGAGGCTAGCCTCGTGGATAACGCCCCCGCGCCTGACGCGCTCGATAAACAATCGCGTCCCGCTGGGCTGCAGCGCTTCGACCTGACTCACGGTCTTGCCGCAGACCATGCTTTCCGGCGTGACACGATAGGCGCGCAGCTCATACCGATGCCAGGCCT
>NZ_DATJWR010000330.1:0-13448 GCF_035501035.1 Paraburkholderia sp. | reverse complement strand
TCAGGCCAAACGCGACGTTCGACTCCACGCTCATGTGCGGGAAGAGCGCGTAGGACTGGAACATCATGTTGACGGGGCGGCGGTAGGGGGGCAGCGTCGCGAGGTCTTCGCCGTCGACGAAGATGCGGCCCGAGGTGGCGGTTTCGAGCCCCGCGAGCATGCGCAGCAGGGTGGACTTGCCGCAGCCGGAACTGCCGAGCAGGGCAAAGAGCTCGTTCTTGGCGATGTTCAGGCTCACGTTGTCCACGGCGGTGCTGTCGCCGAACTTCTTTACGACGTTTTCGATGCGGATGAACGAATCGGTCTTCGTCCGCGAAATGGGTTGGATGGTGGCGTTCGTATTCACAGTGTCTCCATGCCAGTCTGGCCGTTTGCCGCGCGGCGGATGAGCGCCGCCCTACGCGCCGCGCGCTTCAGGCGGGCGCGGTGTGGCGTATGGCAAACGGAAAGGGAAAAGTGGCTGCGCGGTCTGGCGCGATGGTGTGCCGGGGCGCAGCCGCAGGCCGCGGCCCGCGAGGCGAGCCGCGTTGCGCGATGCCGGTTAGTGCCCCGTCTTGAGCTGGGCCCACAGGCGGTTTTCCAACCGCAGGATGTTGGCGGGCAACGACTTTAGCAGCGTCATTTTCGAGAGCACATCCTGGGGCGGATAGACGCTCGTATCGTTGGCGACAGACGCGGTGACGAACGACCGGGCCGCAGTGTTCGGCGTCGGATAGAACACCTCGCTCGTGATGCCGGCGTTGACCTTCGGGTCTTCGATATAGTTGATCCACGCGAGCGCGGCTTCCGGGTGCGGCGCGTCCTTCGGGATCACCATGCTGTCGAACCAGATCAAACCGCCTTCCTTCACGTTCGAAAAGCGAATGTCATACGGGCGTTTCGATTCGAGCGCGCGGCGATGCGCGATACCCACGTCGCCGGACCAACCGAACGTCACGCAGATATCGTTGTTCGCGAGATCGTTGATGTAGCCGGACGAATTGAACTGCGTGATATACGGCCGGACCTTCTTGAGCGTGTCATAGGCGGCCTGGTAGTCGGCCGGGTTCGTGCTGTTCGGGTCCTTGTGCATGTACTGCAGCGTGGCGGCGAACACGTCCACGGCCTGATCGAGGAACGATACCCCGCAGCTCTTGAGCTTCGAAAGGTTGTCGGGATCGAAGACGAGCGCCCAGCTATCCACCGGCGCATTCGTGCCGAGCGCCTTCTGCACGGCCTGCACGTTGTAGCCGATGCCGTCGGTGCCGTAGGCATAAGGCGCCGCGTACTGATTGCCCGGGTCGGCGTCCGCGAGCATCTTCATGATGGTCGGATCCAGATTCGAGAGATTGGGAATCTTCGACTTGTCGAGCTTCAAATAGACGCCCGCCTGGATCTGCTTGGCCATGTAGTTCGAGGTCGGCACGACGATGTCGTAGCCCGAGCTGCCCGCGAGCAGCTTGGCCTGCAGCGTGTCGTCGCTGTCGTAGTTGTCGTACTTGACCTTGATGCCCGATTGCTTCTCGAAGCCCGGTATCGTGTCCTTGCCGATATAGTCGGACCAGTTGTAGACGTTCAGTTGCGTGTCGGCGGCGCTGGCCGGGGCGGGTTGCAGCGCGCCGAGGACGGCGACGGATGCAAGCGAGACCGCCGAAATTGCGGGGCGAATACGACACCAGTAAGGATAGCTAATCATCATGTTTCCCCTTGGGATAAGGAAGCGGACGCCGGTGTCCGCTAATGCTCGTGTGAAATCGGTCTGGATGTGAAACGGCAAGTTACTAGACGTGCAGCAGCAAATGTCTGCGCTCCCACGAACTGATCACGCGGAAGAACGCTTCGTATTCGGTTTCCTTCAGCGCGAGGTAGGCTTTGACGAACGACTCGCCCAGCATCTGCGCGATCGGCGCGCAGCCGCTCATCTGCGTGAGCGCCTCTTCGAGATTGCGCGGCAGCTGGTAACGTTGTTGATAGCCGTCGCTCGCGAGCGGCGCGCTCGCCTTGAGGCCCTGCGTCATGCCCAGATAGCCGGCTGCGAGCGTGGCGGCGATCGCGAGGTAGGGATTGCAGTCCACGCCCGGAATGCGGTTTTCCACGCGGCGCGCGGCCGGTTCGGAATGCGGCACGCGAAAGCCCACCGTGCGGTTGTCGTAGCCCCATTGCACGCCGATGGGCGCCGCGGTGAAACGCGACAGGCGGCGATACGAGTTGATGTAAGGGGCGAAGATCGGCATGAGCGCAGGCGTGTAGGCCTGCAAGCCCGCGATATACGAATGGAAGAGATCGCTCGGCTGGCCGTCGCTCGCGCTGAAGAGATTGCGGCCGGTTTCCGCGTCCACTACGCTCTGGTGCACGTGCATCGCGGAGCCGGGCTCGGCCTCCATCGGCTTGGCCATGAAGGTTGCGTACATCTGGTGGCGCAACGCGGCTTCGCGCACGGTGCGCTTGAAGAGGAACACCTGGTCGGCGAGCTTGAGCGGGTCGCCATGCAGGAAATTGATTTCCATTTGTGCCGCGCCGATCTCGTGAATCAGCGTATCCACTTCGAGATCCTGAATATCACAGTACTCGTAGATGTCTTCGAACAAGGGGTCGAATTCGTTGACGGCTTCGATCGAGTACGACTGGCCGCCGGTTTCGGGGCGCCCCGTGCGGCCCACGGGCGGTTGAAGCGGCAGGTCCGGGTCCTTGTTCACATCGACGAGATAGAACTCGAGCTCGGGCGCGACCACCGGCTTCCAGCCTTGCTCGCGGTACTTTTCGAGCACGCGGCGCAGCACGTGGCGTGGCGAGATCGCCACCGGTGTGCCGTCGAAATGCATGCAGTCGTGTATCACCTGCGCGGTGGGGTCGGTGGCCCACGGAATGATGCGCAGCGTGGAGGGGTCGGGTACGCAAACCATGTCGGGATCGGTCACGCCGGTCAGCGTGCCGTCTTCGGGATAGTCGCCGGTCACGGTCTGGATCATCACGGCCTGGGGCAGGCGCATCGATTCGCCCGCTTCGAACTTGCTGCGCGGAATGATCTTGCCGCGTGCGATCCCGGCCATGTCGGGAATGATCGCCTCGATTTCGGTCACGCGATGCTTCTTCAGGAAATCATCGATCTCGTGCATGCCGCTGCTTTCATCCATTCGTGATCACCGCCGCTTGGGGTCGTACGGGCCGCACTGGCGGCCCGACGCCGGTTGGTTCAGGAGAGCGCAAGGCCTTGTACAAAGCGCTGCGCATCGAACGACGGCTGAAGCGTAGCACCGGCCAATGAGGGGTAAAAAAATAGTTTTTCTACTCCATGTATAGATTTTGGCTATACAAAGAACGCAGCGGACAAAGGGAAATGTAAGGTGCAACATGTGATGGCCAGATGGTTATGGCGAGCAGCATAGGAAAAAGCAATGCACTAGCCAGAAATTCCGTTCTTTATGTTCTTTTTTTGCCCAGGCAAAGTGCGGTCGTGCCTGGTTGTGCTGTTCGGCGGCCGCTGGGCTTCGACCAACAAGATGGATCGCATCGATTTCAGGCGAAGGGCCATGCAAACCTTCGTCGTCGCCAAACCGGAGATATTTCGTGAATCAACCATCAGCAACGGTGCGCGGCTATGCCGACTGGCAGCGACTTGCCGCGGACATCTCGCCGAGAACGCATGCCCATATAGGCGGCCGCTTCACGCCCGCACGAAGCGGCAAGACCTTCGCGGCCGTCAATCCGGCCACGGGCGCGGTAATTGCCGATGTGGCCGCCTGCGAAGCCGCCGATATTGACGACGCCGTGCGCGCCGCGCGCGCCGCGTTCGAATCGGGCGTGTGGTCGCGGGTGGCGCCCGCCGAGCGCAAGCGTGTGCTGTGCCGCCTGGGCGAACTGATCGCCGTTCATGGCGCCGAGCTTGCGCTGCTCGACTCGCTCAACATGGGCAAGCGCGTGGCCGACGCGTTCGATATCGACGTGCCCGCGGCCAGCAGCCTGTTCTGCTGGTACGGCGAAGCGGTGGACAAGCTGTCCGGCGAAGTGGCCGCGACCGATCCGGGCAATCTCGCCATCGTGACCCGCGAGCCGCTCGGCGTGGTTGGCGCGGTCGTGCCGTGGAATTTCCCGCTCGACATGGTCGCGTGGAAGGTCGCGCCGGCGCTTGCCGCCGGCAACAGCGTCGTCCTCAAGCCTGCGGAGCAGTCGCCGCTTTCGGCATTGCGTCTGGCCGAACTTGCGCTCGAAGCCGGCTTGCCGCCCGGCGTGCTGAACGTCTTGCCGGGCTTTGGAGAAACGGCCGGGCGCGCGCTCGGCCTGCATCCCGACGTGGACGTGCTCGCCTTCACCGGCTCGACGGCAGTCGGCAAGAAGTTTCTCGAATACGCCGGGCAGTCGAACATGAAGCAGGTGTGGCTCGAGTGCGGCGGCAAGAGTCCGAATCTGGTTTTCGAGGACACGGACGACCTTGATCTCGCGGCACGCAAGGCCTGCTTCGGCATCTTCTTCAATCAGGGCGAGGTGTGCTCGGCGAATTCGCGGCTGCTCGTGCAGCGCTCGATTCACGACGCGTTTGTCGAGCGGCTCGTCGCCCACGCGCGCGACTTCTACCCGGGCGATCCGCTCGATCCCGCGAGCGGCATGGGCGCGATCGTCGATCAGGTCCAGCATGCACGCGTGCGCGAGTGGATCGAGCGCGGGCGCCAGAGCGCGACGCTCGCGGCCGGCGGCGGCGCGCCACTGGTGAACGGCAAGGGTCTGTTCGTCGAGCCCACCATCTTCGTCGACGTGAAACCGGGCGATGCCATTGCGCGCGATGAGATCTTTGGCCCGGTGCTCTCGGTGCTCGCATTCGACACCGAGGACGAAGCGGTGCAGCTCGCGAACGATTCGATCTACGGCCTCGCCGCTTCGCTGTGGACTGGCAGTCTCGCGCGCGCGCATCGCGTGTCGGGCCGCCTGCGCGCGGGCACGGTTTCCGTCAACACGGTCGATGCGCTCAGCGCGCAGACGCCGTTCGGCGGCTTTGGCCAATCGGGCTTTGGCCGCGATCTGTCCTTGCACGCACTCGACAAGTACACCGGCCTCAAGACAACCTGGATCACCTGGTGAATTCGCCAGATCCGCAACATTTCCTGGAGCTTCGAAAAATGAATGCACACGACTTGCCGCAGCGCACGACACGTGACTATCAACAGAGCGATGCCGCGCACCACCTGCATGCGTTCGTCGATCAGAAAGCCCTGAATACTGAAGGGCCCCGCGTGATGGTGCGAGGCGCCGGCGTCCACCTCTGGGACAACGACGGCAATCGCTATCTCGACGGCATGTCGGGCCTCTGGTGCACCAACGTCGGGTATGGCCGCCAGGAACTGATCGACGCCGCCACGCGGCAGATGAAAGAACTTTCGTACTACAACATGTTCTTTCATACCACGCATCCTTCGGTCATCGAACTCTCGGAAAAGCTGTTCGCATTGCTGGGCGGGCGTTTTAGCCACGTCGTCTACACCAACTCGGGCTCTGAGTCGAACGAGGTGCTGATCCGCACCGTGCGGCGCTTCTGGGACGTCATGGGCAAGCCGGAAAAGAAGGTGTTGATCGGGCGCGTGAACGGCTATCACGGGTCGACGGTCGGCAGCGCTTCGCTGGGCGGTATGGCGTTCATGCATGAAATGGGCGATCTGCCGATTCCGAATATCACGCACGTCGACGAGCCTTACTGGTACGGCAACGGCGGCGATCTGAGCCCGGAGGCGTTCGGCAAGGCCGCCGCGCTCTCGCTCGAACGCAAGATCCTCGAACTGGGCGCGGACCGCGTCGCCGCTTTCGTGGCCGAGCCCTTCCAGGGTGCGGGTGGGATGATTTTCCCGCCGGAAGGCTACTGGCAGGAGATCGAGCGTATCTGCCGTCAATACGACGTGCTGCTCTGCGCGGACGAGGTGATCGGCGGATTCGGGCGTACCGGAGAATGGTTCGCACACCGATATTTCGGATTCGAGCCCGACCTGATCTGCATTGCCAAGGGGCTGACGTCGGGCTATGTGCCGATGGGCGGGCTCATCATGAGCCGGCGTGTGGGCGAGGCGCTCGTGGAGCAGGGTGGCGTCTACGCGCACGGACTGACGTATTCGGGTCACCCGGTGGCCGCCGCCGTGGCGCTCGCGAACCTCGACGTGCTCGATCGTGGAGGACTCGTCGAGCGCACGCGCACGGATACCGGCCCGTACCTCCAGAAGGCGCTGCGCGAGGCGTTTGCCGATCATCCGCTCATTGGCGAGATTCAAGGGGCGGGGGCGGTGGCGGCGATCCAGTTCGCGAAAGACAAGGCCACGCGCGAGCGCTTCTCGAACGAAGCAGATCTGACCTGGCATAGCCGCACGGTTGGTTTCGAACTTGGCGTGATCGTCCGTTCGACGAATGGCCGCTTGATCGTCGCGCCGCCGCTCGTGATCGACCACGCGCAAATCGATGAGCTGGTCGACAAGATGCGCCAGGCAGTCGATGCGACTGCAAAAGCGATGGCCAGCGGAGGCGTTTGAGGGCACACCGCGCGCCACGGCATGGCCGTGGCGCCGCCCGATGCGCCATGGCGCTCGAGCGCCACGATCATGAGAGGCGAGCCGGAAGCGTTTCTGACCGGCTTCGTCATATGGTTAGACATGCAAAATAATTGGGCTATCTGGAGCGATGACGCCGAAGGCGCAAACGACCCGAATCGCCTGCAGAAGGAAACAGCCATGAAGAATGAAAAGGTATCGGTAGATACGCTCGTGGTGGGCGCCGGCCAGGCCGGCGTGGCCATGAGCGAGCATTTGACGAAGCTCGGAATATCGCACCTCGTTCTGGAACGAAACCGCATTGCCGAACGTTGGCGCACCGGCCGGTGGGACTCGCTCGTGGCCAATGGGCCGGCCTGGCACGATCGCTTTCCGGGCATGGAATTCGAAGGTTTCGGTCCGGACGCATTCGTGCCCAAAGAGCGTATCGCGGACTACTTCGAGGCGTATGCACGGCGTTTCAATGCGCCGATCCGCACGGGCGTGGAAGTGACGAAAGTCGTGCGCAATGCGGGTCGCCCGGGCTTCAGCGTCGAGACCAGCGAGGGCGTGATCGAGGCCGCGCGCGTGGTCGTCGCGACTGGGCCGTTCCAGCGCCCCGTGATTCCACCGATCGCGCCCAGTAGCGCGAACCTCATGCAGATCCATTCCGCCGATTACCGCAATCCGCAGCAGTTGCCCGAGGGCGGCGTGCTCGTGGTCGGGGCTGGCTCGTCGGGGGTGCAGATCGCCGACGAGTTGCAGCGCGCGGGTAAGCAGGTCTATCTTTCGGTGGGCGCTCACGATCGTCCGCCGCGCGCCTACCGCAATCGCGACTTCTGCTGGTGGCTGGGTGTGCTAGGCGAGTGGGACGCGGAAACCGTGGTGCCGGGCAAGGAGCACGTGACGATTGCCGTGAGCGGCGCGCGCGGCGGCCATACCGTGGATTTCCGCAGGCTGGCCTGGCAGGGCATCACGCTCGTCGGTCTCACGAAGTCGTTCGATGACGGCGTCGTGAGGTTCGAATCCGATCTCGCGTTCAATCTCGCGCGCGGCGACGAAAACTATCGCGCCCTGCTGGATGCCGCCGATGCCTGGATTGCGCGCAATGGGCTCGATCTGCCGGAGGAGCCCGAGGCCCGCGCGACGCTGCCCGACCCCGATTGCGTCACCTATCCCATTCTCGAACTCGATCTGGCCGCTGCCGGCATCACGTCGATCGTCTGGGCAACGGGCTACGCCGTCGACTATGGCTGGCTGCAGGTGAATGCCTTCGATGCAAAGGGCAAGCCACGGCATCAGCGCGGCGTGTCGAGCGAGCCGGGCATCTATTTTCTGGGGCTGCCATGGCTGTCGCGGCGCGGGTCGGCGTTCATCTGGGGCGTGTGGCACGACGCGAAGCACATTGCCGACCATATCGTCACGCAACGCAAATATCTCGCCTATCGCGACGCGACGCAACGCGAGGAGGCGGTCGAGGAAGCAATCGAGGAAGTGCGCGCGCCCGCCCTTGGGTGCCGCACTACGCAGGTTCAAAACGTCAATGGAATGGGAGTTCTCTGATGCCTACGCATACGCGCATCCGCATGTTCAATACCAAGGATACCTATCCAAACCAGTCGCTGGACAACGATCTTTGCCAGGGCGTGCGCGCCGGCAACACGGTGTATCTGCGCGGTCAGGTCGGGACTGACTTCGAAGGGCGGCTGGTCGGTCTCGGCGACCCGCGTGCCCAGGCCGAGCAGGCGATGAAGAACGTCAAGCAGTTGCTCGAAGAAGCAGGCAGCGATTTGTCCCATATTGTGAAGACCACGACGTACCTGACCGATCCGCGTTATCGCGAGCCGGTGTATCAGGAGGTCGGCAAATGGCTCAAGGGCGTGTTTCCCATTTCCACCGGCCTCGTGGTGTCCGCGCTGGGCCAGCCGCAATGGCTCATGGAAATCGACGTCATCGCGGTGATTCCGGATGGCTGGCAGCCGCAGCGCAATTGAGGACTCCGTCATGACATTTTCAATCGTCGGGCGCTGCGCACAAAGCGGGCAGCTTGGCATTGCCATCAGTTCGTCGAGCATCGCGGTCGGCGCGCGCTGCCCGTGGGCGCGCGCGGGCGTTGGCGTGGTGGCGAGCCAGAATGTCACCTTGCCCGCGCTCGGTCCGCAGATTCTCGATCTTCTGGATAACGAACGGATTTCGCCGGCCATGGCCCTGGAGCATGCGCTCGCCGCCGATTCCGGTAGCCAGTACCGGCAGGTGACGGTGATCGACGGCGAGGGCCGTACGGCGTTCTTCAGCGGCGCGCAGGCGCTTGGCGTGTACCACGCGGTGGCCGGCGAGCAATGTGTCGCCGCGGGCAACATGCTCGCTGGCGCTAACGTCATCGACGCCATGGTCGAAGCATTCGACACCACGCCGGGCGCACTCGCCGATCGCCTGCTCGCGGCGATGCACGGCGCGATCGCGGCAGGCGGCGAAGCCGGGCCAGTGCATTCGGCCGCGCTCAAACTGGTGGGCGACGTGACCTGGCCGATTGTGGACCTGCGGGTCGACTGGGCGGATGCACACCCCATCGCACAGCTAGATCGGCTTTGGCAGGCCTATCGTCCGCAAATGCAGGACTATCTGACCCGTGCGCTGGATCCGACTGCCGCACCAAGCTATGGAGTCCCAGGGGATGAATGAAGCGTCGAGCCGTGCACTGCTCGAGCGGCTGATCGGCTTCCCTACGGTCAGTCGCGATTCCAATCTGGCGTTGATTGCATTCATTCAGGAGTACCTCGCGAATCTTGGCGTGGAATGCGAGCTTTTCCATAACGCCGATCGCACCAAGGCGAACCTGTTTGCCACGATCGGGCCGCGCGACCGGGGCGGTGTCGTGCTTTCCGGCCATACCGATGTCGTACCGGTGGACGGCCAGGCATGGTCGAGGGAGCCGTTCCGTCTGACCGAGCGCGACGGCCGCCTGTACGGTCGCGGCACGGCCGACATGAAAGGTTTTATCGCCTCGGTACTGGCGGCGGTGCCGGGCTTTCTCGGGAAGGAACTGAAGATTCCAGTGCACCTTGCGTTCTCGTATGACGAGGAAGTGGGATGCCTGGGCGTGCGCCCGATGCTGGCTGAACTGGCGAGGCGCCCGAACAAGCCGGTGCTTTGCCTGATCGGCGAGCCAACGGAGCTCAAGCCGGTGCTGGGCCACAAGGGAAAGCTCGCTATGCGCTGCCATGTGAAAGGTGCGGCGTGTCATTCCGCGTACGCGCCGTATGGCGTCAATGCGATCGAGTATGCGGCGAGGTTGATTGGCCGGCTGGGCGAGATCGGAACGCAACTGGCGCGCAGCGAATATCACGATTCGCGCTTTGATCCGCCGTATTCGTCCGTGCAAACCGGTCTGATCAAAGGCGGACGCGCATTGAACATCGTGCCCGCCGAATGCGAATTCGACTTCGAGGTGCGGGCACTGCCCGATTTCGACGCCCAGGAGGTTGCGGACAAACTGCAACGCTATGCCGAGAGCGAGTTGGTCCCGGCGATGCGGGCGACGCACCCGGACACCGGCGTGAGCTTTCAGCCGCTGAGCGCCTATCCGGGCCTCGCGACGGAACACGATAGCGAGGCGGCGCGACTGGCGGCACTGCTGAGCGGTTCCACCGAGTTCGGAACGGTGTCCTTCGGCACCGAGGGCGGGCTGTTCAAACAGGCGGGTATCCCCACGCTCGTTTGCGGACCCGGCAGCATGGACCAGGGGCATAAACCCGACGAATACCTGAGCGTGCAGCAGCTCTCGGGCTGCGATGCCATGTTGGCGCGTCTCGGCGACTACCTGCGGCGTGTCGACTAGCGGCGCAGGCTTTCAAGTATTGGAGTCACGACGCGCAGCGTTCCAGGGGGCAACCGATGGCAGCGCCGGTTGGCGGCGTCCTGGGGCTTGCCACGCAAGCTATTGCGTCCGCGTCGAATCCATCAGCTCGTCGGCTTCGTGTTTCAATTCGTCGCCTTCGGCCGAACGTTGCGTATGGCTGAGCAACGCGGCCAGATTCCGCAACGTGCGTGCTTCGTCTTGCCGCCAGGTCAATGGATCGTCGTGTGCGAGTTTGCGATACAGATCCAGCGCACGGCGCCATGCGTCTTCCGCTTCGCGCGGCCTGCCCGTGCGGCTGTAGAGCACGCCCATATTATTCAGTATCCGCGCCTCGTCAGGCTGGTACGCGGCAGGCGCGTCGCGCGAAAGCGAGTGAACGATCTGCAGCGCCTGCTGATACGCCTGCAGTGCCTTGGCCGGCTGCTGTTCGAGGCGATACAGCACGCCCAGGTTGCCGAGCGTACGCGCGAGGTCGGGCTGGTAAAGCGCGGGGTTCTCGCGCGCGAGATTTTGGCGGATGTCCAGCGCCTCCCGGTAAGCGTGCTCGGCTTCGGGCAGCCGCCCGCTCGCGCTGTACAGGTTCCCGAGGTTATTGAGTGTGCGCGCAAGCGCTGGACGCCAGGCGGCGGGATTGTCGTGTACGAGTGCGCGCTCGATGCCGAGCGCTTCGAAATAGGCGCGTTGCGCGTCCTGCGTTTGCTGCGTCGCACTGTAGAGGATGCCGAGATCGTTGAGCGTGGCAGCGACCGCGGGCCGGTATGTGGCCGGGTCCTGCCGGGCCAGTGCGCGGTCGAGGGCCAGGGCTTCGCGCCATGCGTCTGCCGCTTCCTGCAGACGTTGTGTGTCGCGATAAAAGGTGGCGAGGCTGTCAAGCGTGTCGGCCACTGCGGGACCGTACGCCGAAGGCTCCACACGCGCGAGCGCCCAGTAGATTTCGAGCGCGTGCAGCCATGCGGCTTCGGCTTCCTTCTGCTGCTGCCGCATCACGTACAGACCGCCAAGCTTGCCGAACGTACGCGCAATGGACGGCTGCCACGAGGCGGGCTTCTGACGGGCAAGCATCCGGTACTGATTCAGCAGCGCGCGATACACCGGCTCTGCGCGCTCGGGTTCATGCTGCACTAGCAGCGTGTCGGCGAATGCGCCGGCGATGTCCGTATCGTCGGGTTGCAGCGCATAGGCTTTCGCCAGGTAGGGTAGTGCGTTCCATGGCATGAAGCGAAGCAGGTCGATGCTCGCCGCTTCGTAGTTGCGGGTTGCGGCTAGTTGGGCGGTATCGGGCGCTTGCGCGATGAGCCGCATGAGTAGCGCAAGGGCGTTGTCCAGATCGAGGCGCCTCGCGGCTTCGCTGAGCTGAAGTTCGTTGGGATCCGCGCTGTGTGTGATCGACAACCTGCGCAGCAGGTTTTCATAACGCGCGCTCCATGTCGATGCTTCGGCCGTGGCGCCGAAATCGCTGTGCGTCCTGATCTGCGATGCGAGGCCTTCGAGGATCGGTTCGAAGTTGACGAACGCGGAGTCGTTTGCGGTTTCGCCGTGGTCTGTCTGCGCGTAGACCGCGTGCAGCATTACATTGGCTGCCCTCGCCAGCGCAACGCGCTGAGCGGCGGAGAGCCCGTCGCGCTTCACCGCGCCATTCAGGCGTTCGGTGACGCGCGCGAGCGCGGGGGCGGAGACAGCACAGCGGGTCCGTACTTCGAGTCCATCCCTCACGTCGATCTCGGAGAACGACGGCACGCACGTACCAGCCACGCCCGCAGCGGCGCAAGCCGTGGATAGCACGGCCATGGCGATGCCGGACAGGATCTTGCCCGTATTCATTTCCAGTCAGGCGTGGCGGGTTATCGGGACGGCGTTGCGCGGCGCTTCGCCTGGAGCGCCGCGCCAGTTCAGCCGGTTTGATCCGATCAACGCGCAATGATCCGTTGTCTGGCGCAAAGCGATCGCCCCAATATCGGATTGCCGGAAACGACGTACGACGGCTTCATGGCTGATCCCGAAACGCCACGCAGGCCTGGCGATCGTTGACATCATCGCCGTGTCGAACTTCCGGGGCAGCCCCGGTAGCGACGGTCGTATTCGGCCAAGACGGACGCTCCTCTGCCGAGGATCCTGTGGTTAGCCCTTCTCCCGGGTTTCGATCAGCACCGCACAGGGCGACTTGTCGATGACTATTCCGCAGGTCGACTTGTTCGCCCAGCGGCGTAGCCGTGACAAATGGTGATGTCCCATCACAATGACTTCGGCAGTCAGCTTCCGGGCCTGTTCGATGACGACTTCGGGCGGATCTCCCGCGCAGAAGTGCTGCTGCACCGTAACGTTCCGCTCGGCAAGCTGTGCCGCTGCTGCAGCGAGGATGGATTGCGCGGAACGCGTCTGCGTTTGTGCGCACGGATAGTTCAGGCCATCGGGCGCGATACCGTCCTCGCAACCGGGAGGCAACGCATAGGATGGGTCGACAACGCATAGCAGATGTACGGTTGCCGAACCGGGCGCCGCCACGCGACTGGCCAGGTCGACGACGTGAGCACTCTGCGGTGAGCCGTCCAGCGGAACGAGGAGGATATTGAACATGGTCGGACATAACCCTCGAAAATCGATTGGCATGCACACTAAAATCGCCGCCAGGAAGCGCAATACGCACATTGCGGAGCGGTGAAAGTGCCCGGAATATGCGAATGGGGACTCGTAGCTGCGGGGCTCCCCACATATTAATCCGCCCGCAATAATCCACGTGCACTTCTTCCGCTGCAAGTCCAAACCGTATGGAGAACGTCTCTGCACACAGGACAAGCTCTGTACGAGGCCCTCGCATTGCTTCCATCAGTTATAGAACGTTGCGACGCTGGCGCTCATCTTCTTGCACGCGTCCACGACCACTGCGCCCAGTTTCGCCTGCTTCAATACCCGTACGATCTGCTCCTCGGCGTGCTCGCGCCTCCACACGGCATGACCTTCGTCTTATCGGGGCCCGTATGATGCCGTCGCCTCTGGATTTGGTCCAGTCTAGTGGGGCGGCGTCGTCGGATAGGACGGAAACGACTGATTCGTGCCAAAAATTAGGAATTGTCCTATTAAGTATGCGATTACCGTCTTTGATAATTCGCAAC
>NZ_DATJWR010000329.1:0-6484 GCF_035501035.1 Paraburkholderia sp. | reverse complement strand
GAACAGGACCGTGAAACGACTCCACGCCGATGATAGTGCGGATTGCCCGTGTGAAAGTAGGTAATCGTCAGGCTCCTCATGCTGTAATGTCCAGAACCCCGGTTTCTCCGAAAGAGAGCCGGGGTTCTGGCGTTTGGGCGCTGTCCCTACATCGTACGCAGTACGAAACGAAGCAGGACGAAGCGCAGGAAACAGAAAAGCCGTCCAGTGGACGGCTTTTTGCGTTAACAGCGTCGGCAAATCATTGCCGACGCAGGAATTTCGTCGCCAGGTGCACCCAGTATGACGATCCCACAGGCAGCAGCTGATCGTTGAAGTCGTAGCTCGCGTTGTGCAGCATGCAAGGACCGGCGCCGTGTCCTGCTTCCCGATGACCGCCTTCGCCGTTACCGAGAAACGCGTAGCAGCCGGGCTTCTCCAGCAGCATGAACGAGAAGTCCTCCGCACCCATGGTCGGTTCGATGTTCGCATCCACGCGATCCTCACCCACCACCTCGCGCATGACCTCGGCGGCGAACTGCGCTTCCGCGCTGCTGTTTACAGTCGGCGGATAGTTCCGATGGAAGGTGATATCGACCGAGCAGTCATACGCCTCGGCTGTGCTCTCGGCGATCTTGCGTAGCCGCGATTCGATCAGATCCAAGGTTTCTGTCGTGAAGGTCCGCACCGTTCCCGCGAGCCACGCCGTGTTCGGCACCACATTCACCGCATCGCCGGCATGAAACTGCGTGATCGACAGTACGGCCGTATCGAGGGGCTTCTTGTTGCGCGTGATGATGCTCTGCAGCCCATTCGCAATCTGGACAGCCGTGAAAACCGGATCCCGACCATTGTGCGGTAATGCGGCATGCGAGCCCACGCCTCTTATTTCAATACGAAATTCGTTACTCGAAGCCATGATTGGCCCTTCGGTCACGCCGAAGTGGCCAGCGGGCATGCCCGGCCAGTTGTGAATGCCGAAAACGGCATCGACGGGAAATTGCTTGAAGAGGCCGTCGTCGATCATGGCCTTCGCGCCCGCACCGCCTTCCTCTGCGGGCTGGAAAATGAAGACGATCGTGCCGTCGAATTGTCCGTGCCGAGCGAGATATTGAGCCGCGCCAAGCAGCATCGCGGTATGCCCGTCGTGGCCGCATGCATGCATCTTGCCGTCGTTGTGCGAGCGATGATCGAATGTATTGAGTTCCTGGATTGGCAGCGCGTCCATATCGGCACGCAGCCCGACCATGCGCTTGCCACTGCCGCGCTTGAGCACGCCGACAACGCCGGTCTTGCCCATGCCGCGGTGCACCTCGATACCCCATTCGGTGAGCTTCGAGGCGACAAGGTCGGAAGTCTGCGTTTCTTCGTAGCGCAGTTCGGGATGCGCATGGATCGTTCGTCGGAGGCCCTGAATTTCGCCTTGGGCGGCCTGGATTTCCGGAATCAGTTTCATGGCGGACGGTGCTCAAAAAGTGGGCGCCCGGTGTTTGTCCCCTCAGGAGGCCGGGTCTAGACGGACCATTCTACGCCGAACCTTTTTTTTCGGGATATCACTCATGGGGCGTCGTTAGCCGCCGCGTTCCGGCGTAATAAAATCGCATCTACGACATAACGCTGCATTCCGCGGATTTCCCATGAACGCTCGAGCCGAATTTGCCCGCGCAGTCTGCCCACACGACTGCCCCGATACCTGCGCGATGCGCGTAACCGTCGAAAATGGCCGGGCGATCAAGGTGAGCGGCGATCCCGATCATCCGCCTACACAGGGCGTGCTTTGCACGAAGGTGACCCGCTACGCCGAGCGCGTCCATCATCCGAAGCGCCTCACGCAGCCGATGAGACGTGTAGGTCGCAAGGGCGAAGGGCGCTTCGAGCCGATCACCTGGGATGAGGCCTGCAAGATCGCAGCCGCTCGCCTCGGCGAAATCGCGCAACGTGCGCCCGAAGCGATCCTGCCGTATAGCTATGCCGGCACCATGGGGCTCGTGCAGGCGGAGAGCATTGCCCAGCGCTTCTTTCACAAGCTCGGCGCTTCGCGTCTCGATCGTGCAATCTGTGCGGCAGCAGGGGTAGCTGGCCTTCGCTATACGTTCGGTTCGAGCCTCGGCATGCTTACGGAGCACTTCGCGGAAAGCGAGGTGATCCTGATCTGGGGCTCGAACCCGATTGCGTCGAACCTGCATTTCTGGACCCGTGCGCAGGAGGCGAAACGCAACGGCGCAAAGCTGATCGCGATCGATCCATACCGCTCGCTGACCGCCGAGAAATGCCATCAGCATATCGCGCTCAAACCGGGCACGGATGGCGCGCTCGCGCTCGGCATGATGCATGTGCTGATCACCGAAGACAGGCTCGACCACGACTACATCGCCGCGCACACGCACGGCTTCGAAGCGTTGAAGGCTCGCGCGCTCACCTACACGCCTGCGCGAGTTGCGGCGATCTGCGGCATCGAGGAGCGGGTGGTTGTCGATCTCGCGCGCGTCTATGCCTCCACGCGCAAGGTGGCAATCCGTATGAACTATGGTCTGCAACGCGTGCGTGGCGGCGGTAATGCCGTGCGCGCGATCGCGTGTCTGCCCGCGCTGACCGGTGCCTGGCGCGAGCGGGCGGGTGGCGTGCTGCTCTCGTCGTCGGGCTGGGCTGCCGTGGATGCGAACACGCTCCAGCGTCCCGACCTGATCCCAGGCTGGCCGCAGCACCAGCCGCGCATCGTGAACATGAACCAGATTGGCGATGCGCTCACGCACCCAGGCGATTCCGTGTTCGGCCCGAAGATCGAGGCGCTTGTCGTCTACAACTCGAACCCCGTTGCCGTCGCGCCAGAGTCGGCGAAGGTCGCGGCCGGCTTCGCACGCGAGGATCTTTTTACGATCGTGCTCGAGCAGTTCCAGACCGACACGGCCGATTACGCCGACCTGCTGCTACCCGCCACGACCCAGCTCGAGCACCTCGACGTTCACAAGTCATACGGCCACACCCACGTGATGGCGAACCTGCCCGCCATCGCCCCCGTGGGCGAGGCGCGACCGAACACCGAGATCTTCCGCTCGATCGCGCGTGCGATGGGCTTGACCGAACCGGCGCTGTTCGAATGCGACGAAGAGGTGGCGGCCCGCGCATTCGACTGGAGCGATCCCGCGTTCGGCGGCGCCGACTGGGCGACGCTCAAGCGCGAAGGCTGGCTGAAGCTGGACATCGCCGAAGCGCCGTTCGCCAACGGCGGTTTTCGCACGCCCACGGGCAAGTGCGAGTTCTATAGCGAGGCGCTCGCGAACGCAGGGCTCGATCCGCTGCCCGATTACCTGCCGCCGCATGAGTCGGCGGACGGCGCACCCGAGCTTGCCGCACGGTATCCGCTTGCGATGATCTCGCCGCCCGCGCGCAACTTCCTGAACAGCACTTTCGTGAATGTGGAGAGTCTGCGCGCGACCGAAGGCGAGCCGCATGTCGACCTCAATCCCGCCGATGCCGCGCTTCGCCAGATCGCCGACGGCGACGAGGTTCGTGTGTTCAACGACCGCGGCTCGATGCGCGCGCGGGCGCGCGTGACCGATCGCGCCCGCAGCGGCCTCGTGGTCGGCCTGTCGATCTGGTGGAAGAAGCTGTCGCCCGACGGCCGCAACGCCAACGAGGTGACGAGCCAGGCGCTCACAGACCTGGGTGGCTCAGCGACCTTTTACGACTGCCTCGTTGAAGTCGAACGCGCCTGAGTCCGCTTGATCTCGTTCACCGCCCCGGGAACCGCGTTCGAGGGGCCTTTCTAACTCGCTGATTTGCTGACATAAAAGCCGGGTCGCCATGCTACGATCCGCTTTTTAGCACGACCATTCGAAAAATCAAGGAGGAGACGCCGCATGGAAAAAGTCTGGCTGAAATCGTACCCGCCCGGCGTACCCGCGGAAATCGACGCGAGCCGTTACGCGTCCATCACGGCGCTGCTCGAAGAGAGCTTCAGCGAGTACCGTGCGAAGCCCGCTTTCGCATGCATGGGCAAGACGATCACCTACGGTGAGCTGGACCAACTCTCGCAGCGTCTGGCCGCGTGGTTCCAGTCGCGCGGCATCGCACGCGGCGCGCGCATCGCGCTCATGATGCCCAACGTGCTGCAGTATCCGGTCGCACTGGCTGCGGTGCTGCGCGCGGGCTATGCCGTCGTGAACGTGAACCCACTTTATACGCCGCGCGAGCTCGAGCATCAGTTGAAGGACAGCGGCGCGGAGGCGATCGTCATTCTGGAGAACTTCGCGGGAACGTTGAGCGCCGTCATCGCCAATACGCGCGTGAAGCACGTGCTGGTGGCGTCGATGGGCGACCTCCTCGGTGCGAAGGGCTTCATCGTCAACTTCGTCGTGCGGCGCGTGAAGAAGATGGTGCCTGCCTGGTCCCTGCCGGGGCATGTGCGCTTCAACGATGCAATCGCCGCTGGTGCGCGCGCGGGCTTCAAGCGCGTCGAACAGACACCTGATGACGTTGCTTTTCTCCAGTACACGGGCGGCACGACGGGCGTGGCCAAGGGCGCGACGCTGCTGCATCGCAACCTGATCGCCAACGTGCTGCAGTCGGCCGTATGGACCGAACCTGCACTCGCGAAGCTGCCGTCCGGCGCGCAGCCGGTGACGGTCGCCGCGCTGCCGCTTTACCACGTGTTTGCACTGACGGTATGCGGCTTGTTGACGATGCGCACCGGCGGTCTCGCGATCCTGATCGCGAATCCGCGCGATATCGGTGGGATGATCAAGGAGTTGCGCGGCTACTCGATCACGACGTTCCCCGCAGTCAATACGCTCTATAACGCGATTCTCAACCATCCGGATTTCGGCAATCTCGACTTCACGCATCTGCTGGTCGCCAACGGCGGCGGCATGGCGGTGCAGGAAGCGGTGGCGAAACGCTGGTACGAACGCACGCATACGCCGATCGTGGAAGGCTACGGGCTCTCGGAAACGTCGCCCTGCGCGACCTGCAATCCGGTCACGGCAACGGAATACACCGGCACGATCGGCTTGCCGCTGCCGTCCACCGAAATCTCGATTCGCGATGACGCCGGCAACGAACTGCCGATCGGCGAGGCCGGCGAGATCTGCATCCGTGGGCCGCAGGTGATGGCGGGCTACTGGCAGCGCCCGGAAGAAACGGCGAAGGTCATGACGCCCGACGGCTACTTCAAGTCCGGTGACGTCGGCCTCATGAATGCGCGCGGCTATGTGAAGCTCGTCGATCGCAAGAAGGACATGATTCTGGTCTCGGGCTTCAACGTCTATCCGAACGAGGTCGAGGACGTCGTTGCGAAGCTGCCGGGCGTGTTCGAAGTGGCGGCGGTCGGTGTGCCGGACCAGCACTCGGGGGAGGCGGTGAAGCTTTATATCGTCAAAAAGGACCCGGCGCTCACCGACAAGGAAGTGTTCGACTACTGCAAGACCCAGCTCACCGGCTACAAGCGGCCGAAGGTCATCGAGTTCCGCAACGATCTGCCGAAGAGCAACGTCGGCAAGATCCTGCGCCGCGAGTTGCGCGACAGTCACGCCTGAAAGCGCGCGAACGGAGCGCACGGGAAGCGGTAACCAAGTGAAAAGCGGCCTGCCCATCAACGGCAGGCCGCTTTTTTTCGCCTTGCGAGGCGCCGCGAACGAGCGAGCGCTGCAATGAAAAAAGGCGCCCGGAGGCGCCTTCGAGACTACAGCGACTGTTCTTATTAGAACTTGTGACGGATACCAATACGTGCCGTGAACACGTTGTCGTTGCTCGACGCGGTCAGGTTGTTGATCGAAGCGACGGCAGCACCGCCCGTCGAATCGTTGCCCGAAGCATGCTGGTACACGCCGATCAGGTAGACGTCCGTGCGCTTCGACAGGAAGTAGTCCGTGCCCAGCGCGTACTGGTAGTACTTCGCACCGCTTTCGCTCGTGCCGTTTGCACGCGTGACGCTGTTGCCGTCCGTGTAGTCGAATGCGAAGCCAGCCAGCAGAGCCGGGGTGATCTGGTACTTGAAGTTCGCTTCGACGTTGTTGAACGTGGCGTTCGTGCCGCGCTGGAAGATCGTCGCGCCGGTCGAGCCGAGGTTGCGGAAGCTGACGTTCGAGTATGTCAGGCCGAACGTTGCTGCGCCGAACGTGTATGCGCCGCCTGCGCCGATGCTCTGATACGTGTTGGCCGACGCGAAGCCGCCATACACCGTGTTGTTCGCCGGCGTCAGTGCTGCAGAAGCACCAGCGGAGCCGCCGTTGTTGAACAGACCGCCGGTTGCGTTCGGCGTGCGTGCATTCAAGTAACCAACGCCGAGGACGAGGGGGCCGTTGTTGTAGCCAGCACCCAACGACCAGATCTGGTTCGCCGAGAAGTTGCCTGCCTGGCCACCGAAGCTGTACGTGCCGCCGAACGTCAGGCCAGCGTAGTTCGCGCTCGTGAACTTGACCGTGTTGTTGGTGCGGTACGCGTTGTTGAAGTTGTCCAGATCCTGCGGGTGAGCAGCGATGTAGCCGCCCCACTGGTCGCCGGCTTC
>NZ_DATJWR010000328.1:0-22391 GCF_035501035.1 Paraburkholderia sp. | reverse complement strand
GCGAGCCGCTTCGTGGCGGGCTTCATCGGTTCGCCGCGCATGAACTTCCTGCAGGCGCGCGTGGCCGCCGTCGAGGCCAACGGCGTGAGCGTGACGCTCGACCAAAGCGGCGAAACGGTGCGGCTGCCGGTGCAGGGTGCGAGGCTTGCCGTGGGTGCCCCGGTTACCTTCGGCGTGCGCCCCGAGCATCTCGAACTCGTGGACGGTGACGCCGCATCGAGGGCATCGAATAATCATCAGGACACCTTGACGATTGCGCGCGCCGTCACGCTGGTCGAGGAGCTGGGCGAGCACAGCTACGTGCACCTCGATCAGCCGGGCGGCGCCGTGCTCGTAGCCAAGGCCCCCGGTGACGCGCGCCTGCAAAGCGGCGACACCGTGCAGTTCCGTGCGAGCGCGAACGCCTGCCATCTCTTCGCGGAGGACGGCTTTGCCGTCGCGCCGCTCGCCACCATCGATCAAACCGCATGAGAACAGAATGAGAGCTGCGAACGAGGGGACAGGAATGCGTCTTGGAGTTTGTTACTACCCGGAACACTGGCCGGAGGCCATGTGGAAAGACGACGCCGCGCGCATGAAGGCGCTCGGCATCGCGCAGGTGCGCATCGGCGAGTTCGCGTGGAGCCGCATCGAACCCTCGCCCGGCGAATTCGACTGGGGCTGGCTCGACCGCGCGATCGACACGCTCGGCGCGGCAGGCCTGCAAGTGGTCATGTGCACGCCCACGGCCACGCCGCCCAAGTGGCTGATCGACCAGCATCCCGACATCCTGCCCGTAGGCGCCGATGGCCGTGTGCGCGGATTCGGTTCGCGGCGGCACTATGATTTTTCGTCGCCTGCGTATTTCGAGGCCTCGCGGCGCATTTGCGAGGCGGTCGCCGCGCGCTACGGCCAGCATCCCGCCGTCGCGTACTGGCAGACCGACAACGAGTACGGCTGCCATCAAACCGTGGTCAGCTATTCGCCGGCTGCCGTGCGGCGCTTTCGCGAATGGCTCGCGGCGCGCTACGGCAGCATCGAGGCGCTCAACACCGCGTGGGGCACCGTGTTCTGGAGCATGGAGTACCGCAGCTTCGACGAGATCGACGCACCCGTGGGCACCGTGACCGAAGCGCATCCTTCGCACCGGCTCGACTACCAGCGTTTTGCTTCCGACGAACTGCAGCGCTACAACCGCATGCAGGTGGACGTTCTGCGCGCGCATGCGCCGGGCCGGCCCATCGCGCACAACTTCATGCAGCTCTTCATGGAGTTCGATCACTACAAGGTCGCCGCCGATCTCGACGTCGCGGCCTGGGACAGCTATCCGCTCGGCGCACTCGACCAGCAGTGGTTCGCGCCCGACGTGAAGGCGCGCTATCTGCGCACGGGTCACCCGGATTTCGCCTCGTTCAATCATGACGTGTATCGCGGCATGTCGAAGCTGCCGTTCTGGGTCATGGAGCAGCAGCCCGGCCCCGTGAACTGGGCGCACTGGAACCCGGCCCCGCTGCCCGGCATGGTGCGCCTGTGGAGCTGGGAGGCGTTCGCGCACGGCGCGGGCTGCGTGTCGTATTTCCGCTGGCGCCAGGCGCCGTTCGCGCAGGAACAGATGCACGCGGGCCTGAACACGCCCGACAACCGCCCGGATATCGGCAGCGCGGAGGCCGCATGCGTGGCCGAGGAAATCGAGGCCGTGCTCGCGGCGAACGCGGGCCGCGATTTCGACGTGAGTACGCCCGTTGCGCTCGTGTTCGACTACGAGGCGAAGTGGCTCTTCGAGATTCACCCGCAGGGCGCCGATTTCCACTATCCGCGTTTTGCTGTGGAGTACTACTCGGCGTTGCGCGCGCTGGGCTTCGACGTCGATATCGTCTCGGTGCACGCGCCGCTCGACGGTTACCGGCTCGTCGTCGTGCCGCCGTTGCCCGTCGTGCCGGACGACTTCGCGCAGCGCCTCGCGAATTCGGGCGCGCAGGTCGTGATCGGACCGCGCACGGGCTCGAAGACCGTCGATCTGCAGATTCCGGCCAATCTGCCGCCAGGGCCGCTCGCGGCGCTGCTGCCGCTGCGCGTGTGGCGCGCGGAGTCGCTGCGCCCGAACGTGAGCGAACCGGTGCGCTTCGATGCGCAAGAGGGTGCGCCCGCGGGCGCGCATGGGGTTGCCCATGAAGGCCACGCGTTTCATTGGCGCGACCTGATCGAGCCAGGCGCGAGCACGGGTGAGAGCGAATGGGCGGTGCCGGAGGTTCGCGCGACGTTCCGCGACGGCCATCCTGCCTGGGTGAGGAGCGGGGTGGTCCATTACCTCGCGAGCCTGTTCGACGAAGCGACCACGCAGGCGGTGTTCGCGCGCGTTGCGCGCGAAGCGGGCCTCGCGCCGCAAGCACTCGGCGACGCCGTGCGCGTGAGCCGGCGCGGCGGCCTCACCTGGGTGTTCAACTACGGACCCCACGCGCATACGCTGGCGGCGGACGTTGCCGACGACGCATTCGTGATCGGTTCGCGTACGATAGGGCCACAGGGCGTGGCGGCCTACCGTTCGGCATGAGCATGGAGTGTGCACGTCATCAGCACGCTTGAACGCTTTGCGCAGTTTCTACCGATGCAGCACCGACAACGACGTAAAACCAAGGAGACACGCATGATCGGCAAGACCTTTAGACCACGCACCCTGCTCGTTGCAGCGACGCTGGTGGCGGGCGCCCTCGCCGGCGCGGCGCGCGCCGACACGCTCGAAGTGAATATCGCGTTCAAGGGCGCGAGTCAGCGCGCCGTGTGGGAGCAGGTCGTCGACGAGTTCAAGAAAGCGCACCCGGGCACGGACGTGAAGGTGTCGTTCGTCGACGAGGAAGCCTACAAGGTGCAACTGCCGAACTGGCTCACGACCGCGCCGCCCGACATCGTGAACTGGCACGACGGCGAGCGTATGGCCTACTACGCGAAGCGCGGCCTTTTCGAGGACCTTTCGGGCGACTGGAAGAAGAACGGCTGGGACAGCATGTACGCTTCGACGAAGGAGGCTTCGTCGTTCCAGGGCAAGCAGTATGCGGCGCCCACGGTTTATTACTCGTGGGGCATGTTCTACCGCAAGGACCTGTTCGAGAAGGCCGGCATCAAGAGCGAGCCGAAAACCTGGAACGAGTTCCTCGAAGCGAACAAGAAGCTCAAGGCCGCGGGCATCACGCCGATCGCCGTGGGCGGCCGCGACGCGTGGACGCTCGCGGGCTGGTTCGACTATCTCGACCTGCGCCTGAACGGCAACGCGTTCCACCAGAAGCTGATGGCGGGCGAAGTGCCTTACACCGACCCGCGCGTGAAGAAGGTCTACGTCACGTGGAAGCAACTGCTCGACGACGGCGATTTCATCCCCAATTCGCTCTCCTACGATCTCGATGCGGCGCAGCCGTTCCTGTTCCAGGGCAAGGCCGCGATGATGCTCATGGGCACCTTCATCACGGGTGGATTCAGCCCGACTGTGAAGCAGCAGATGGGCTACTTCCAGTTCCCGATCATCGATTCGAACGTGCCGACCGCCGAGGACGGACCAGTTGAATCGCTGCATATTCCGTCGAAGGCGAAAAACAAGGCCGCGGCGCACGCGTTCCTCGCCTTCGTGGAGACGCCCGACGTTGGCGCGCAGCTTGCCAAGGGGCTCGGCTCGCTTTCGGCCAACAGCAAGTCGCCGGAGCCGGAAGACCCGATCTCGAAGATCGGCTTTCAGATCCTCTCGAACACCAAGGGCGGCATTGCGCAGTTCTATGATCGCGACATGACCAAGGAGATGGCCGACGAAGGCATGAAGGGCATGCAGGAGTTCGTCGCCGACCCCACGAAGCTCGACTCGATACTGGCGCAGCTCGAGCAGACGCGTCAGCGTATCTACAAAAAGTAAGCAGTACGAAGAGGAGGCGGGCGGTGCGCTTGTGCTGCCGCCTGCCGTGTGGTTCGAAGCGCAACCGTGTTGCGTGGGACCAGGGTAAGCGCTTTGCACTTACTCTGGTCGACAGGAGGTTTTTACCGTGAGACAGGCAGTGACTCACTCCGTCGCGCACCGTGCGGACGGCGCCGCGCCGTCGGGCGACGGGCACAGCGGCACGGACGGCGGCATGTCGAATGCACCGCATGCGAGCGGGCGGGGCACGCAACCGCGCCGTCGTTCGTCGCCCACTGCGCGCCGCCAGCGCCGCGCCGCGTGCCTCTTTCTCGCGCCCGCGTGCATCATGTTCGCGGTCTACGTGATCTGGCCGATCCTCTCCACGCTGCGCCTCTCGTTCTACAACTGGGACGGCATGAGCGACGCGAGCTTCGTGGGCCTCGCGAACTATATCGAGCTGTTCCACGCGCCCACGTTCTACACGGCGCTCAAGAACAACGTGATCTGGCTGCTGCTGTTCCTGCTCGCGCCACCCATGGGCCTCGCGATCGCACTGTATCTGAACCAGGCCGTGGCCGGCATCCGTCTCGTCAAGTCGCTGTTCTTCGCGCCGTTCGTGCTTTCGGGCGTGGTGGTCGGCCTCATCTACTCGTGGTTCTACGATCCCACTTTCGGGCTGCTCGCGCTCATGCTGGGGCACGGCATTCCCGTGCTCGGCGACCCGCGCTATGCCACGCCCGGCATCATATTCGCAGCGCTGTGGCCGCAAACCGCGTATTGCATGATCCTCTATCTCACCGGGCTCACCACGCTCAACAGCGAGCAGATCGAGGCCGCGCGCATGGAAGGCGCGAAAGGCTGGACCATGCTCTGGCACGTGATCCTGCCGCAACTGCGACCCGTCACGTTCATGGCCGTGGTGGTCACCGTGATCGGCGCGCTGCGCAGCTTCGACCTCATTTCCGTGATGACGGGCGGCGGCCCGTTCGAAAGCTCGACGGTGCTCGCTTACTACATGTACGACCAGGCGATCAAATACTATCGGCTCGGCTATTCGGCCTCGATTGCGGTCGTGCTGTTCGCGATCATGCTGCTTTACATCGTCTACCATCTGCGCCGCCTGCTGCGCAGCGAGCATTGAACCTGCAGGGAGGAGCCGAACATGTTCCCGATTCCGGTCGACAAATGGAAGCCCGCGTCGCGCCGCCTATACAAGCTCTCGCTGCCGGTGGCGCTCGTGATCTGGCTGCTGCCGCTCATCGCCGTGCTGGTGACTTCGGTGCGCTCCACTGAAGAGCTGAGCGAAGGCAACTACTGGGGCTGGCCCAGGCACTTCGCGATGGTCGAGAACTATCGCGAGGCGCTCACGACTTCGCCCATGCTCCATTACTTCTGGAACAGCGTGCAGATCACGCTGCCGGCCGTGGCCGGGGCGATCGCGCTCGCGGCGCTGGCGGGGTTCGCGCTCGCGATCTACCGCTTTCCGGGCAATTCGGCGCTATTCGCGACCTTCGTGGCGGGCAACTTCGTGCCGATCCAGGTGCTGATGATCCCGGTGCGCGATCTCACGCTGAGGCTCGGGCTCTACAACACGGTGGGCGGCCTGATTCTCTTTCATCTTTCGTTTCAGACCGGCTTTTGCGCGCTCTTCCTGCGCAATTTCATCAAGCAACTGCCGTTCGAGCTCGTCGAAGCCGCGCGTATCGAGGGTGCGAACGAGTGGACCGTGTTCGTGCGCATCGTGCTGCCGCTCATTCGCCCGGCGCTCGCCGCGCTCGCCATTCTCGTGTTCACGTTCGTCTGGAACGACTACTTCTGGGCGCTGTGCCTGACCCAGGGCGACGACGCCGCGCCGATCACCGTTGGGGTCGCGGCCCTCAAGGGACAATGGACGACCGCGTGGAACCTCGTCTCGGCGGGCTCGGTCCTCGCGGCCCTGCCTTCGGTGATGATGTTCTTCGCCATGCAGAAGCACTTCGTGGCGGGGCTGACGTTCGGCGCGACCAAGGGGTGAGCGAGGGCGAAGCGGGGTGATTTGACTTCGCTGCGGTGCCAGGGTCCAATCTCGAACGACACGACGCACGCGATCATGCCCCCATGCAACAAAGCGAATCCTCCCCAACGCCGGCGCAGCCGCCCTCGGCCACGCGACTGCCCGAGGCGGTCGTGCGCGATTTTGACGGCGACCATCTCGATGCGCGCCAGTCCGACGCGATCCGCCTTTCAACCGTAAGCGAGGACGGCTGGCCGCACGCCGCGCAGTTGAGCGCAGGCGAGATCCTGGCCGTCAACGCCACCACGCTGCTCATCGCGCTCTGGCCGCAATCGAACACCACACGCAACCTCGCGCGCGACGGCCGCCTCACGCTCTCGCTCGTGCACGATGGCGCGCTGCTGGAAATCCGCGCGCGGGCGCACGCCGTGGCGCAGCGCCAGACGGCGCTCGAACTGAGCGTGTTTCGCGTGGAAATCGAATCCGTCACCGAGCATCGCGCGAAATATGCCGAGGTGCTGAGCGGCGTGACGTTCCGGCTCTACGAGCCCGAGCGCGTGCTGACGCGCTGGCGCGAGCAGATTGCGATGTTGCGCTCGCTCGCATGATGGACGTGTTGCCGGCTTCGTGATGTTGTCATCGCCGGCGTGCTAGCGTGTCCAGCGTGGCGCGCGCAGCATGGTGATCGAGGCGCGCGCCGGCGTCACGCCAACGCTTACGTCAACGGAACGAGGATGCACACTACCGAACTATCAGACTGGCAGCAGTTCATGGCGCTGACGACGCAGCTAGACGGCTGGGCCTTTCGCGGCCAGCAGAGCGCGCAGTGGCGGCTCGAAAGCTCGCTCACGCGCTACATGCGTGACTACATGGGCGACCGGCTGGAATGGCGTCAGCGCGAGGAGCGGGCGATTCGCGTGTTCCGCCGCAAGGCGCACAACTTTCTCGCGCATCCGGAGCTGCTCAAGGACGACCTGCGCTGTCTCGCGCTCATGCAGCACCATGGCGCGCCCACGCGGCTGCTCGATTTTACGAAGAGCCCGTTTGTCGCGGCTTTTTTCGCGCTCGAACGCGCGACCGGCGACGCCGCCGTCTACGCCCTCAATACGCCCGCGCTATGGAACAGCCGCGCGTTGCCCAAGGCGAATCCCTCGCTCACGCGCGACGTGATCGACCCGCGCGTGCAGGACAACTTCGAGCGTTACTTCTTTAGCAACGCGAACGAAATCATCTGGTCGGGCGAGCCCACGGAAATGGACGACCGGCTCGTCGCGCAATCGGGCACGTTCGTCGTGCCGGGTGTGATCGACAAGCCGCTGGAGGCAATCCTCAATGGCTACGAGAGCGAAGAGGAGCTGCTACACAAGATCGTGCTGCCCGCACGCATTCGCATGGATGCGATGAAATGGCTGTATCGCATGAACATCACCAATGCGTCGCTGTTTCCGGGCCTCGATGGGCTCGCGCGATCGATTGCGGTGGAGCTGGAAATCGTCTGGCCGGGGATGATGGCGCCGGGCGCAGGCTCGGAGAGTTGATACGCTGGCGGCGCGCCGGCATCGGCCCCGTTCACGGCGTTTCGGGGCGCGGCAGATTGAGGCCGGACGCGAGCCGCGTGGCCTTGAATTCCGTGATGTCGTAGCCGGCGAGCCCTTGCTGCGCGAAGGGGTCGGTGGCGAGCAACGCGTCGAGCCGCTCGCGCGGCATGTGCGAGGCAAGGATCACGCCGCCGTCGCGCGGCATTTTCGGGCCAGCGGCAATGAAGTTGCCGCCTTCGAACTGCGCATCGAGCCAGTTGCGATGCGCAGGCAGGGCGTCGTCGATGCGTTCGAGCGTAGCGGTGTAGTGCAGGGAAACGATGTACATGAGCGCTCAGTGAGAACGGGTAAAGACGCGTATGTTATCGCGTGAGCGCGTGGGCTTCACGCTGTGTGCTCACGGTTCACGCCGCAGAGTGCCGCGTGCTGCAGTAGCATGATCGTCTTGCCATCCACGATCTCGCCGCGCTCGATCATCTCGGCGGAAGCCGCAAATCGGCATCGACGTACCATGACGCGGTTTCGCATGTCAGCTTTCGCGCGCGACGACGAACTGCATTACGTCGGTGCGGCGCTCGGCAAAGCCCGCTTCGCAATACGCGAGATAAAGGCGCCAGGTACGCACGAAGGTTTCGTCGAAGCCCACCCCGCGGATGGCATCAAGGCGCGATTCGAACGCGTGCCGCCAGAGTTTCAGCGTATGCGCGTAGTCAATGCCGAACGAAAGCGATGGCTGCGCAACGAGTCCCGCCTTCGCGGCGGCGCGCTTGAATCGTTGGGGACTGGGCAACATGCCGCCCGGAAAAATGAATTCGCGGATGAAGTCGCTCGTCGCGCGATAGGAGGCGAAGCGGGCTTCGTCGATCGTGATCGTTTGCACCAGCGCGCGTGCGCCGGGCGCCAGGCACTCACGCAACGTGCCGAACCAGGCGGGCCACCAGCCTTCGCCCACGGCCTCGAACATTTCGATCGACACGACCGCGTCGTATTGCCCGCGCACGTCGCGGTAGTCGCGCAGTTCGATGCGTGCATAGCGGTCGAGCTCTTCGTGGCGGATGCGCTCCACGGCGAATTCGCGCTGGTTCGGCGAAATCGTTATGCCGTGCACGGCAATGCCAAGCCGCGCGGCATGGCGCGCGAAACCACCCCAGCCGCAGCCGATCTCCAGTACGCGCATGCCGGGCTTCAGGCCGAGCGTATCGACGATGCGCTGATATTTGGCCTGCTGAGCCGCCTCAAGCGTGCGCGACGGTTCGCCGTCGAACCACGCGCTCGAATAGGTCCACGTTTCATCGAGCCACTGGCCATAGAAGGCATTGCCGATGTCGTAATGGGCGTGAATGTTTCGCCGGCTGCCGGCGCGGGTGTTGACGCGCAGCCGGTGGCGCAGGTTATACCAGAGTTGCGCCAGCCGGCCACCATGCAGGGTTCGCGCGACGGCCGCTTCGTTGCGGATCGCAAGCTCGAGCAGCGCAGTGAGGTCGGGGGAATCGACCCATTGTGCGCGGTAGGCATCGGCGAAACCGATGTCGCCCGCGCGCAGGATGGCTCGGCAGGCTCGCCAGTCGAGCACGCGCAGCACGGCGCCGGGCTGGCGATGCGGATCGCCGAAGACGTATTGAGCGCCTTCGGGCGTGGCGAGCGTGAGATGGCCGACGCGGATGCGCCGCAGCGCGCTCAGGAAAAGTCGCGCGTGAAAAGGCAGTGCTGCCGGGGTGGAGAGTGAACGCAGCCGGTTCATGATGAGGTCTCTTCGTCTGAGAGCGGGGGGTGCGTGGTGGCGTGCGCGGCGTTGGTGTCTGCGGCTTCGGAGGGTGCATGCGCGCCGTGGAAGGGAACGCGCTTGAGCCAGAGCCGCAGCGCCTGCCAGTGGATCCGGGCCATCACGCCGGCGATGGCGAACGGCTGGCACGCGAGCATGCGCAGCGCGAGTGCTCCCCTAAACGGCTGGGCGCGCAGCGTCAATGCGGTGCGCAGCAGAGGTCCGTCGTCGTCGCTGTAGTCGATCGCAACGCCAATGCGCTCGCCGTCACGGCGCACGCGAAACGCGTAAGCGCCCGTGACATCGCAGAACGGCGAAACGTGGAAAGTCTTGCGGCAGACGAGCACGGTATCGTCATCGATGGGTACATGGCCCGGCGCGCTGAGCAGGTAGCCATGGTGGCCGCCGAAGGTGTTGCGCACATCGGCATAGAGCGCGCGCAATGCGCCAGCACGGTCATGGCAGAACCAGAAGCTCACGGGGTTGAACGCGTAGCCGAAAAGGCGCGGCATGGTCTGCAGCCAGATTGGGCCATCGGCGGGGATGTCCGCTTCGGCCAGCCGCTCGCGCATCCACGTTTCGAGCGGGCGGCCATCACGCGGCCCGTAGTCGCGCGTGACAAGGCCCAGCGGTGCCCAGCGGTCGATGCCGAACCACCAGCGTTCGATCCGGGCGAGCCGCGCGAGGTCGCAACTCACGTAGAACACGGGATAGTCGAAGCGATGCCGGGCCGGGCGCAGACGGGCATGCATCACGCGACCCGTGAGCAGGCACCCCGCGTCGCCCCGGCTTGAGTTCGGGGGCGTCACAGCACCGCCCATGCCGGCATCACGCCGAATGCACGAGCTACGCGCAGCGCCGACTTCAGGCCGTCCTCGTGAAATCCGTAGCCGGTCCACGCGCCCGCGTACCACGTGCGGCGGCGGCCCTGCAACGCGGGCAGGCGCTGTTGGGCGTCGATGCAGGCGAGATCCAGCAGGGGATGGTCGTAGACGTAGCGCCCGATTTCGTGCTCGGGGGCAGTGACAGCGTTCAGCGTCAATATGACTGGCGTGCGGAACGGCAGCGGCTGCAACTGGTTGAGGAGATAGCTCACGCAGACGGGATGCTCGCGTGCATGCAGGGCGCGGCCGCCCAGGTAGTTCCAGGCGGACCACACGCGGCGGCGCCGCGGCAGCAGTCGCATGTCGGTGTGCAGCGTCGCGACGTTGCGCTGGCAGCGCACGGCGCTGAGGACGCCGCGTTCCGCTTCGTCGGCGTCGGCAAGCAGCCGCAGGCTCGTCGGCGCGTGGCTTGCCAGCACGATGGCGTCGAAGCGCTCGGGCCCGGCGTCGTCGGTGACGACCGTGACGCCGGCGGCATCGCGCCGGACGGCGCGCACGGGCGTGTTCGTGCGTACATCGTCGAGCGTCGCGGCAATGCGGCGCACATATTCGCGCCCGCCGCCGGCCACCGTCTTCCAGGGCGGTCGGCCGTTCACCTGCAGCAGGGCGTGGTTCAGGCAGAAGCGCAGGAAGGTGGCGGCGGGAAAGCGCAGGATGTCGCTCGCTGCACTGGACCAGATGGCGGCCGCCATGGGCAGCAGGTAGTGGCGCTGGAATGGCGCGCCGTAGCCGCCTTCGAGCAGCAGTTCGCCCACCGAGCAGCGATTGCGGTGCGCGTTTTCCAGATTGCGTTGAGCCGAAGCGTTGAAACGCAGGATGTCGCGCAGCATGCCGAGGAAGCTGGGAGAGAACAGGTTGCGCCTTTGCGCGAAGACGGTATTGAGGTTGGTGCCGGCCCACTCGAGGCGCCCGTCATCGAGCGACACCGAAAACGACATATCGGTACGATTGGCTTGCACGCCGAGTTCGTCGAAGAGCGCAACGAGGTTCGGGTAGGTGCGGTCGTTGAAGACAAGGAAGCCGGTATCCACGGGATGGCGCAAGCCATCGAGCTCGACGTCCACGGTATGGGTGTGTCCGCCCAGATAGCCGGCGGCCTCGAAGAGCGTGACCCGGTGGCTGCGCGAGAGCAGGTAAGCGCTGGCGAGGCCGGCAATGCCGGCGCCGACGACGGCGATGCGCTGATGGGGCTGCGCCTGAACGGCTTCTGGATGCATGGTGGTCGATCTCCTCTTCGCGGGGCTTGGGTTGCGCCCCTGTACATACGGTCGAGGCGCGCGGGCGGATGCAGTGGTGCGTCAGCCGCCGCCGTCCAGCTGCGCGAAGCCCGGCTGTCCAACCTGACTGCGCACTTGGGGCACGCGCCGGAACCGCGACGTGTCGTAGCCCATCGCGTCGAGCCGCGCCAGCAGTGCGCGATATTCGTCCTCGCTGATCTGCGGTTGCCGCGCGAATATCCAGCCGAGCGTCTTGCCCGGATAGCCGAGGATCGTGTAGCGATAGTCCGGGTCGACATACAGCGTGAGTTGGGTCACGTAGACCGGCCAGAAGAGTCGGACGCTCCACTCGCCACCGCCGCTGCCGGGCTTGACCGAATCGAGGAACTGGTAGCGCCGTTCGGGCTGATCGAAACCGCCTTTGCGGCCAACGAAAACGTCGTCAATGCGGCCGTCAGGGCGAAGCGTCCATTCGGCGCGGCTCGCTACGAAACCGCGTTCGGCAACGTACGGAATGTTGGCGATCACGTACCAGCGGCCCATATAGCGCGGCAGGTCCACCGGCACGGTGTGCAGCGGCAGCGCGGCGCGCGGATTCGGGTTTGGCGGTCCGCTCGTGCACCCCGACGCGGCCACGACCGCGGCAGCCGCGAAAAGCGCTGCCGCGAGGGCCGGGACCCGGGCGGCGCCACGTATCGTCGGGGGCATCATGGGCACTCCCGCGCATCGCGCTTCTCGAGCAGGTAATGCGCGACGCCCCATTCGCTGCCGCGCGCATAGCCGAACAGCTCAGCGACTGCCATGTAGAACATGCGCCAGCGCTGGAGCCAGAGCGTGGCGTCCTTGCCGTAGACGTCGTTGAAAATCGCGAGTACACGTTCGCGCGAGGTATCGAGTGCTTCGAGCCAATGCGCTGCCGTGCGGGCGTAATGACTGCCGTCGATCCACCATTGCCGCGTAACACGAAGATCGTCCTGGAAGTTGAGCAGCAGCGCGGCGGAAGGCATCGTGCCGCCGGTGAAGAAGTGGCGCGACATCCAGTCGGCGGCATCGCGCGAGGCAAACTGATACGCGAGCGTGCGATGCGCGAAGAGATGCACGAACAGGCGTCCGTCGTCGCGCAACCACCGCGTGATCTTCGCGAGCAGGAGGCCGTAGTTTTTCATGTGCTCGAACATCTCGACCGAGACGATGCGATCGAATCCGGAGTCGCTCCTGGGGAACTCGAAGTCAACGATATTGCCGGTTACGACGCGCAGGTTCTGGAGCTGGTAGCGGGTTGCCTGCGCCTCGATGAAACGGCGCTGCCCATGCGAGTTCGACAGCGCGACGATGTCCGCGTGCGGAAGGCGCTGTGCGAGCCACAGCGAGAGCGATCCCCAGCCGCAGCCCAGATCGAGGATGCGCTGCCCATCCGCGAGCCCCGCGCGTTCGGCATAACAGACCAGCATCGCCTCTTCGGCTTGCGCGAGCGTTTCATTGCCGCGCGGATAGTATCCGCACGAGTACTTCATGCGTGGTCCGAGATGCGCCTCGAAGAAGGTGGCTGGTACTTCGTAGTGCTGAGCGTTAGCGGCCGGTGTCTCGATGGCGATGGGGCTGCCCCGCAGTTCGGTCAGGAGGCAGTGCAGGGCTTCGGCACAGCGCTTGCTGTCGTGTGCGCCCTCGTCGCGCAGGCGCGCACCAATCAGGCGCCGCATCCCGGCGCGGATCAACGTATCGGGCAGCCAGCCGCGCTCGCAGCAACGGATGAGCCAGTGATCGTTGATGGCCTCGCGGGCGCTCGGCGTGCTCAGGGTCGTACTCATTGGGCGGCTCCTCAGTGTGGCTCAAACGCCTTCCGGGGCATCAGGGCTGCGTATGGCGATTGCGTGCGGGTGGCCAGGGAATCAGGGCGCTGGTCGTCCGGATGTAGTCGTCGTACCCGGCGCGCGTTCTGGCGAGATGGGCTTCGAGCAGCGGGACGCCAGACACCTTCATCAAAAGCCAGGCCATGAGCAGCGGCGGCGCGATGGTCAGCCAACCCCACGGCAGCCGGATCGACAACACCGTGTAAGCGAGCCAGTGCACGCACTCGAAAAAATAGTTCGGATGGCGCGAGTAGCGCCAAAGGCCGGTGCGGCAGACCTGGTTGCGGTGCCGCTCGTCGGCGGTGAAGCGGGCAAGTTGCCGGTCGGCGAGAGTCTCGCCGGATAGGGCGATCAGCCAGACGGCAATCGCGCCAGCGACGTTTGCGAGCGGCACGGACTGAGGGCTTGCGGCAGGCACGAAGAAGGCCACGGCGAGCAGAAGGGCGACCAGCGCCTGCAACTGGAAGAACCAGAAGAAGTTGCGCGGCGCAGCGGCGGCCCATTGGTCGCGGAACTGGCGATAGCGCGCATCTTCGGGTTTGCCATGATTGCGGCGCCACAGATGGATGGCGAGCCGCATGCCCCAAGCGCCACCACCCGCGGCGACGAGCACCCGGTTCAATGGCGCACCATCGCTGGCAACGCCGGCGAGCACAGCGACAGCGCCCAGGGCACCTGCCCAGACGGGGTCGATCATGCCGGCATTGTTCGTACGCATTTGCCAAAGCCAGGCGACGGAAAACGCCAGCGCCAGTCCAGCTGCGGCCGCGGCGATGATGGCGATCGGGAACATCCTGAGAGCGCTCCGGTTGTCGATTCCATTCGCTTATACGGACCGAATGGCGTGGTGGATGCATCGACAACGGAAGTGGCAAGTCGGGCGCGCAAAGATATGGGCCGCCGACGGCGGCCCGAGAGAGGGGCAGACTACGCGACGTGCGCCGCTCAAGCGATATGCATCATGCCAGTCGCGATCACAGGTCCAGTGGGTTGTCCGGTTGGCGATCCGCCTTGCGGTTCGACGGAAACGGCCAGTATGGCGCGCGTGCTCATCTGCGCGAGGATACGCGGCGATAACGGCATGGACGCCGGCGCGTCGGTCGGAACGATGCCAAGCGCCACCGGCTTCGCGCCAGGCGGTATCAGCCAGAGTTCGGTGGAGTGGCCTGCGGCCACCTGCGGATGGACGGCGGGTACGACCACCATGCGGGCTCGCCGTACGTCGACCGTCGCAGTCCAGTGCGCGACGCCGTCGCTGCGTGCGATCGTCGCCACCATGTAGCCGTCCTGCGCCACCACGGTGGCGGTCCGCTGCGTCTCGCGCAGCGTGACTAGGTTGACGGCGAGCAGCACGAGTGCGGCGGCGCTCGCCCCGATGCCGAACCAGCGCCACAGGCCGACGTCGTTCCACCACCCGCCGCGCGCGGGCGTCTTGGTGGGCACGGGCAGGAAGCCCAGGTCGCGCTGGACACGCGTCCAGACACGGGCCGGCGGTTCGATGCCGGGCAGATCCTCCGCGAGCGGCGCGAAACGTGCAAGCCAGGTGTCGAGCGTCGCGCGTAGCGCCGCGTTGTGCAGCACCTCGCGCTCGAGCGCACGGCGCGAGTCGCTGTCGAGCACGCCGAGCGCATATTCGGCGCAGCGCAGGTCGTCGTCGGAGAGGGCGGGCGTATTCATCGTTCGAGACACAGCTTCAGTTGCATCAGGCTGCGTCGGATCCAGCTCTTCATGGTGCCGAGCGGCACGCGCAGACGCTGCGCCAGTTCGGCATAGGTCGCACCGCTAAAGAAGGCCTCGCGCACCGCGCTGCCCTGCTTCGGATCCAGTGCCTCAAGGCACTGTTCAAGCCTGCGCCGCTCCTCGCTGAATTGGGCGACGTCCTCGGGCGTTGGCGCTTCGTCCTCGATTTCGGCCGTCTGCTCCTCGTCAAGCGGCGATTCACGACGCTGACGCATGCGATCGATCGTGGCGTTGCGTGCCAGTGTGACGAGCCAGGTCATGGCGCTGCCGCGCTCCGGGTGGAAGGTGTCCGCTCGGCGCCAGGCGTTCGTGTAGACGTTCTGGAGCACATCTTCGGCCTCGCTTCGATCGTGGGTCATCCGGACGACGATCGCGAAAACACGTGAGGAGGTGAGCTTGTAGAAGTCCGAAAAAGCCTGCTCGTCTCCTTCGGCGACGCGGCGCAATATGCGGTTGAGATGGGCACGGCGGGCCTCATCGGCATCGGGGCTCGCGCTCATTTCGGACGTATCCTGCATGCTCGGAGTCGGACGGCTTGCGCCTCGCGCATAGAAGTGACCCGGAATATAGCATGGCAGTAAAGCGTCGACGCGCTGGGGCACCAAGCCCGGCAACAGCCGTCATGACGGGTGGCTCCCCTCGCGAACGATGCGTTCACCTTAGGTACGCAAGAAACCACGGTACGGATGCAGGTGGGCCGCTGCACGTCGCAATGTGGAGTGAACGGTCCTGCTGGCGGTAGCGAGCGCATGCGCGAAGTGGCGCATCGCTGCGAGGAAGAGCTCGGTTTGCTCGACCAGACGCGCGTGGACTCTTCGGCCACCACCTCGGTTATCCAGATGGTGTTGCGGGCCGGGTCGAAGCCGTTGAACGCACTGGCGTCGAGATCAAGCTAATCGCCCAGCACGAGTGCGCGGCGGCGCGTCATGCCCGTACCCGCGACCGGCGGCGGCAGGCGTGCGAACAGTAGCGCACCTCGGCCCAGTGCCGCGCCCAAGCCCGGCGCCACGTCATCGGCCGGCCGCAGACGGCGCATGTCTTGCAAGCAAGACCGGCCTTGTTGCCCTTGAAGCCGTTTGACTCGCTCATTCGAACAGCTCCTTTTGCAGGGGAGAGGATGACCGCCGGGTGCGCCTTCGACGGGCGCCGTCATGCGCGAGACCGCTGCGGCGCGAGCCATGCCGCCGCTGGATGGCGTCGGCTTCCTCGCGGGCGGCCTCTGTGCCGCGCATCGTATACAGGCGGGCTTTCGCTGTCGCGAGGGCGGAGCGCTCGTCGACGATGGGCGGGGGATAGTCCGCGGTACCGTATTCCGGCACCCAGCGACGGACGTAGGTGCCGCATGGGTCCAGGTCGGCAGCCTGGCGGGCGGGCGAATAGATGCGCAGCGTGTTGATGCCGGTCGTGCCCGACTGCATTTGCATCTGGCTCCAGTGGATGCCGGGCTCGAAGTCGAGGAACTGCCGCGCCAGATGCAGCCCGGGCTCGCGCCAGTGCAGCCACAGGTGATACGCGGCGAAACTCACGAGCATCGCGCGCATCCTGAAGTTCAGCCAGCCGGTGGCCAGCAGCTGACGCATGCACGCATCCACCATGGGATAGCCGGTGCGGCCTTCGCACCACGCATCAAAGAAACGCCGATTGAATTCATGCTCGCGCAGGCCATCTGCGGCCCCTGCGAGATTGCGGTGTTCCGTTTCAGGCTCATCCTCGAGCTTCTGGATGAAATGGCAATGCCAGCGCAGCCTGCCCGAAAACCCACGCAGGTGCCACGCGAAGCGTTTGGCCGTGGGGTCGCGATCGGCCAGAAGCCTTGCGATGCGAGATTGAGTCGCCTCATGCACCTGACGCATCGAAATCGTCCCGAATGCCAGATGTGCGGAGAGCCGCGAGCACGCCCTTTCCGCGGTAAGTGGGCTCGATAGTTCGGCGCGATAACATCGGCCTCGTCGGTTCAGGAAATCGTCGAGTATCACCCTCGCTGCTTCCTCGCCGGCGGCCGGGAGCGGTCGCGATGCGCGCAGCCCCAGTTCGTGCAGCGACGGGAAGACACCGTACGTCAGGCCGCCGACGGCACGCGGCACCGATAGCCTCACGGGTGGCTTGCTCATGCGCGCTTCCCAGCGCCGCGCCCAGCCGTCACGCGATCGCAGGCCGCGCACGACCCCGGTTTGCGTGTCCTCCTGCCAGGCGACGCCTCGCTCACTGCACCACCCGGCGACGCGGCAATCGCGTGCATAGCTCCAGAGCGGCCCCGTCTCTTCGTGACTGAACAGGTGCGTAAATGCGGTCTCCCGATGCAGCGCCTCCAGTACGTCGGGCATGGAGCCCATCCGGACAAGCAGCGGGAGTCCCACCGCACCTAACGCCTGTCGTAGTGAGTGGACGCACGCTCCCAGAAAGGCAACGTGCTGGGCATCGCATTCCGGGCTGGCGAGCCATTCCGGCTCGATGACCACGAGCGCGAAGCCGTCGTCGCAGGCGGCGGCAGCGGCCAGTGCCGCGTGGTCATGAATGCGCAGATCGCGCTTGAACCAGATCAGCGCGCGAGACATGGCAGAACCGACGCTTGATCGTCGTCGTGGCGGTCTCCGTTCGTACCCGGCCCCTGCGGCCGCCGGGGTGAGATGGCATAAAGGCCCATGACTGATCTCCGCTCATAGTGAGTCCGAAACGCTCACTAATTTCGCCTTGAGTTGTCGATTTGAGGCACACTTTGGGAGTAGTATATGACACATGAGGCGTTATACAAACTCGACATGAGTCTTATTGTGCGTGCGGTGGCAGTGGTCAGCGCTGGTTGTCTGTGGTGTTCCATGCTGCACGGGCAGGAGCAGGCATGACTCCCCGTGTTGCCGTAGTCGGTGCCGGAATGGCCGGCTTGTCGTGCGCCAGCTTCCTTGCGCAAGCCGGGCTTGAAGTCGTGATCCTCGAGCGCAACGGTTTCGTGGGTGGGCGCATGGGCGCGTGGCACGGCGATGTGTGGCAGTGCGATCACGGCGCCCAGTTCTTCACCGCGCGAGAGGCGGGTTTCCACCAGGCGGTGCAAAGTTGGTGCAGAGCAGGCCTGGCTAGCCCGTGGACAGGCCGTTTCGTGTCGTTTGACGCAGCCGGTGTGGCGCAAGGTCTCAGCAACGTCGAACGGTTCGTCGGCACGCCGTGCATGGACACGCCGCTCTTGATGATCGCCGCGCGTCTGCGTGTCATGACCCGGCAGGGCGTCATCGCGCTCGACGGCGTTCGCGGTACATGGGAGCTGACGACGCGAGAAAGCGGCCGGTTGCCCGAGGTCTTCGATGCCGTGGTGCTGGCGGTACCGCCGACCGAGGCCTGCAACTTGCTGCATATGGCGTCGCCTGCGCTCTCGGTCGTGGCCGATCGGGCACGCATGCGCCCTTGCTGGGCGGTGATGCTGCACTATGCGACGCCGCCGGCTTTGCCCTTCGACGCGGCGTTCGTGAACGGCGGGCCCCTGCGATGGATGGCGAACGACGGGGCGAAGCCTGGGCGCGGGGGGCGGACTGTGTGGGTTCTGCACGCGAGCGCCGATTGGAGCGTGCGACACCTGAGTGCGCAGCCTGAAAGAGTTGCGGAGGCCTTGATAGCGGCGTTCGCGGCGTTCGGCGCGGGGCTGCCCGATGCATGGACGGCGTACCTCTGGCGGGATGCCGAGGCGGTGGTCGAACCAGGCTCGCCGTTGCGCGGCTATGTATGGCGCGAGTCCGAGCAGCTTGGCCTGTGCGGCGACTGGCTCGGCTCGGGGCGCGTGGAAGGCGCCTGGCTGAGCGGGCGGGGACTCGGCGCTGCTGTGTTGCAGAGTCTTGCGCACCGTCCCGGTTAGCCGGTGGGGGGCGGCGCGATCAGCCCACAGCACCATGGACAGATCAAAACCCGAAACTGGAAGCAACCATGAAAATCCCAATCTTTCGTTCGTACGGTACTTGGGCCATCCTGCTCGCGGCAGGTGCGGCATTGGCCGGATGCACTGCGTTCGCTGGCGGACCGCGGGGCAATGCGCAAGTGCCCGCGCCGGCAAAAGAGGTCGAACTCGAGCGGTATCTGGGGCGCTGGTACGAACTGGCGCGCTACGACAACCGTTTCGAGCGTGGCTGCGAAGGCGTCACAGCGGAGTACCGGCAGCGCGACGACGGCTATATCGGGGTGCGCAACACGTGCCGGCAAGGGGGGCTCGATGGCCCGGCACGCGAGTCGGAAGGGCGGGCGAAAGTCGTTGCGCACAGCGGCGGTGCGAAGCTGAAAGTTTCATTCTGGGGACCGTTTTTCATCGGCGACTACTGGGTGCTCGATCACGCCGACGACTATTCGTGGTCCATCGTCGGTGAACCGTCCGGGCGCTTTCTCTGGATACTGACACGCGATGCCCGACCTTCCGCGGCGCTGGCCGACATGCTCTACGAGCGGGCTGGTTCGCTCGGCTACGAGACCTCGCTGCTCCGGCGCACGGTGCAATGAAGCTGCTCAGTGCGAAACCATCAGGTATCCAGATAAATCCTCAGTTGCGCGAGACCGCGCCGGATCCAGCTTTTCACGGTACCTTGGGGCACCCCAAGCGTGTCGGCGAGTTCGGAGTAGCTCAAGCCGCCGAAAAAAGCTGACCTTATGGCGCGATGTTGTTGAGGGGAAAGCCGTCGCATGGCGGCCTCGAGCGTGGAGCAGCTTTCGTGCGCTTCGGCAATCGCATCTGGCGCCGGGGCGCAATCGCGGAGGGTGGCCATGAGCGTCTCGTCGAGCGGGTGTTCGCGCGGCCGGCGCAACTTGTCGATGGCACGATTGCGCGCGAGCGTGATCAGCCACGTCAAGGCGCTGCCTCGCGAGCAATCGAACGATGCGGCTCGGTGCCATGCGGTCGTGTAGGTGTCCTGAAGTAGTTCCTCGGCTTCCGCGCGGTCAGGCGCCATCCTGATGAGTACTGCGAACAGACGGCGAGAGGTCAGCCGGTAGAGATCTTCAAATGCTGCGCGGTCTCCGCCCGCGGTCGCGGCCAGCAGCGACTCCAGGTCAGATGTGCCGGCGGATGGGACGCCGGCAGGACGCGCCGCGCACTGCGAACGCGCTGGAGCCGGTCGGCGCGCAGCACCGTCGCCTGAATCGCCAGACGAAGCCGTCCCTGACTCGGTTTGCACGGGGTCCTCGCCGCATGAGCACATGGATTCGGGCGCGGGTTCGCGCTCCGCGTGGGGAACCAGCGTGTGGAAAGCGGAGAAGTCGCCCATCATTTGTCTCAACGGACAAGGTGCCGGAGTCAGCGCACGTTCACGACGCTATCGTCTCTCGCGTGCCGTCGTCGAATAGCCGGCGGCCCGCGCATAAGTTGCCGCTGCCAGTCGTCAGGGGCCTTTGGCTACCAGCAGGGACAGGAACTCGCGGCGCAATGCGGCGTCTTCGAGGAAGCGCCCCCGCATGACGCTGTTGGTCATCTTCGCTCCATCGTCTTTCGTCCCGCGCCAGTGCATGCAGAAGTGATCTGCCTCGATCACGACCGCGAGGCCGTCTGGCGCGATCCGGCGCTCGAGCAGGTCGGCGATCTGTTTGACGGCCTCCTCCTGAATCTGCGGCCGCGCCATCACCCAGTTCAGGAGGCGCGAGTACTTGGACAGCCCCGGAAGATTCGAATGCGCGTTGGGCAGCACGCCTATCCAGGCGTGACCCATGATCGGGCAAAGGTGGTGCGAGCAGGCGCTGCGCACGCGCAGCGGCCCGACAACCATGAGTTCGTTCAACTGGCCGACGTTGGGAAATTCAGTGAGCGGGGGAGCCGCCTCGTAGCGGCCCGAGAACACTTCCCGCACGAACATCTTCGCGACACGTCTTGCCGTGTCGCGCGTGTTGTGATCGGTGTCGACGTCGATCACCAGCGCGCGCAGCGCGTTCTCGATATGGCCGGCGACCTCGCGCTGCAAGGCATCCAGCTCGCCGTCCCGCAGATGCGCAGCGATGTTGTCGTTCGCGTGGAAGCGATGTCCCGCGCGGCGCAGACGTTGGCGGATGATCTGTGACAGTGGCGCGCCTTCGACGGCACCGCTGTCCATGACGGCCTGAGAGTCGATTACGGCGCCCATGGTGTCTCCCGGTCGGGTGATGTTTGAACAGGAAAGCGATTGAGTACTCAGGAGGTCAGCGCGGGCGGCTCCATCACGTCCCAGCCTTCCTGTCTCGCGACTTCCACAAGTGCGTCCTCGAACATCCGGACCGCCCGATTGGCGGTGTCGCCCAGGTGCCGGTGAAGGAGCGCGTCGTCGGGCGAACGGGACAGGCAGTCGTCGCTGTAGCGCTCGAAGGCCGACAGTTGCATCACCAGTTCCGCGAGGTGCTTGGGGCACTCACAGGCAATCGTGGTGGACAGGCGCACGAGTCGCGCGAGCGTGGCGTCGTCAAAACGCCGCTGCGAACGCAGCCAGAGGCCCCGACGGAGGGCGCCATCCGGGGTGCGCCGCTGCAGCGAGGCCGAGAACTCGGCGACCAGTTCGCCGGCGTGCAGCAGGGCGTCCGGGCGTTTTTTCAGCGTCATGCCCTGGAGTGTGGCCAGCTCCATCGCCTGCCGTGTCCCGAAAGGGAACACCACCATGACTGAGCCGGCGCCGATACGCGCGGCCGCTTCGGCAATCTGTTCGACCGTTTCGGCGTGAAGCGACGCCACGCGGACGATCAACCCCTGCGCGGAGGGGGGCGCGCCGCACTGTAACAGGGCGTCCAGCGAGTCGAATCGATCCGTCACATGGTCGTTGGGACCCACATCGCCCAAGCCGACCGTGACGATCGAGGCGACGGCTTCGGGTTCAAGTGCCGCTGCACCCTTGTCTCTCGCAGTGCTCGTGAGCAACGCTTCGAGCGCGGCTCCCTCGAGGCGCGCGATGGATCCGATCGCATGTCCGCGGCCGACCAGAGCCTTCAGGAGCCGCAGGCGATGCACATCCTCGTCGGAGTAAAGTCGCTGGCCGGATGCACTGGTCCGCGGGGAAATCACACCGTAGCGTTGCTCCCAGATTCGCAGGGTCGCAGCCGGCATGCGTGCAAGCTTGGCTGCCTCACCGCTGCGATACTGTCGACTCGTCGCGTCCTGTTTACTCACGGCAGATACGCTCCTCGGCTCAAATATGCACTCAATATGAGTTCTTAGACTAACTCGCAATGCCAAATGTGGCAAGATATTTTAACTCATAAAATTCCGGGATATGAAATCCGGCTCTGTACCAGATGTGCATTGCTGGCGTGTGTTCGCCCACTTTCCCGATGCTAGCGCGTGCCCCGCAAGTCCGAGGAAGCCCAGTGGCGGCGGAGGGCCCTCCGGACTCTTCCAGACATAGTCCGGTCCGCATATCCGTCGCCTTCGGCACTCATGTGACAAGATGATCGCTGGGTTGCGCGTTCAGGTCCTGCTCGTGGAAGTAGCGTCCGGTATGCAGCGACGAAGGACCGAGGCGCGCGTACTTGAACATCAGCGCGATCTCGATGATGAAGAGCAGCGTGTAGAAGACCACGAAGCCCGCGATGCTCACGATGACGTCGCTGGGCGCGAGGCTCGAAGCGGAA
>NZ_DATJWR010000327.1:0-11743 GCF_035501035.1 Paraburkholderia sp. | reverse complement strand
TTCCGCTTCGAGCCTCGCGCCCAGCGACGTCATCGTGAGCATCGCGGGCTTCGTGGTCTTCTACACGCTGCTCTTCATCATCGAGATCGCGCTGATGTTCAAGTACGCGCGCCTCGGTCCTTCGTCGCTGCATACCGGACGTTACTTCCACGAGCAGGATGCGGCCGCGGTGACGCGCGGCGGCAACGTCGCGTGATACGCGCGCAAGCGTCATAAGGAAACACGCCATGGACTACGCAACTCTCAAGGTGATCTGGTGGGTGCTGATCGGCGTGCTGCTGATCGGCTTTGCCATCACCGACGGCTTCGACATGGGCGCGGCCATCCTGCTGCCCTTCATCGCCAAGACCGATGAAGAGCGCCGCATCGTCATCAACACGGTGGGCGCCACGTGGGAAGGCAACCAGGTCTGGTTCATCACGGCGGGTGGCGCGATGTTCGCTGCCTGGCCGCTCGCCTATGCGGCGTCGTTCTCGGGCTTCTATTTCGCGATGCTGCTCGTGCTGTTCTCGCTGTTCTTCCGGCCCGTGGGCTTCGACTATCGCGGCAAGCGCGTGAACGTGAGATGGCGCCAGGGCTGGGACTGGGGCCTTTTCCTCGGCGGTTGCGTGCCCGCGCTCGTGTTCGGCGTGGCGTTCGGCAACCTGCTCCAGGGCGTGCCGTTCTCGTACGATTCGGATCTGCGCGTGACGTATCACGGCAGTTTCTTTGCACTCCTCAATCCGTTCGCGCTGCTCTGCGGGCTCGTGAGCGTTTCCATGCTCAGCGCGCACGGCGCGGCGTTCGTGAAGACGAAGACCGAAGGCATCGTCGCCGAACGCGCGTCGAAGGCGTTGCGGCTCTTCGCGGGTCTCACCATCGTCTTCTTCCTGATCTCGGGTGCGCTGGTGGCAACGCTGATCGGCGGCTATACGATCACGTCCCCCGCGCCCCTCGACACCGTGGCCAACCCGCTCCTGAAGAGCGTCGAAGCGGGGCCAAGCCTCTGGCTCACTAACTACGGGCTCTATCCCTGGACCGCGCTCGCGCCCGCCGCGGGCCTGCTCGGCGGCGCGCTCGCGGTCGTGCTCGCGACTTCGCGCTTCGAGCGGCTCGCGTTCCTGAGCACGTCGCTGCAGATCGTCGGCGTGATTCTCACGGCGGGCTTCTCGATGTTCCCGTTCATCATGCCCTCGTCGCTCGACCCGCGTTCGAGCCTCACTGTCTGGGACGCGACCTCCAGCAAGATGACGCTTCAGATCATGCTGATCGCCGTCATCATCTTCCTGCCGATCGTGCTCGCCTACACCGCATGGGTCTATCGCGTCATGCGCGGCAAAATCACTTCCAGCGCGATCAAGGAAAACGAACATACGCTTTACTAAGCATCCAGGCACGCCTCGGCGGCCCCAAAACGAAAAACGCCGCGGCATGTGCCGCGGCGTTTTTCATTGGCCCGGAAAAGCCGGTCAGGCGGGCTGGAGCGCCAGCTCGCGGGCATAACGCGCCGCGGCTTCGCCTACGACGATGTGCAGCGTATCCGCCGAGACCCAGGCCACGTCGAGCGCGCCGAGCTTCTCGCGATCGACCGCCGCCTGGTCACGCACGACCACGCGCAGACGCGTGGCCGCCACCGCATCGAGCGACACGATGTTGGACGCGCCGCCGAGCACGGCCAGCCAGCGCGACGGATTCGGATCGAGCGGGCCCGCATGCGGCGCGGCCTCCGTGCTCGCGGTCCCGGCCGCCTGAACAGGCTGAGCCGCGGTTTGTGCCGCCGGTGCCGCCGGTGCCGAACCCGCAGCAGCCGCAGCCCCAGCCGCGCCCGCCGTACCGCCGCGCGCGATTTCGGTGCGGATCTCATCGGCGATGATGTCCGCTTCCGGTCCGATGATGACCTGCACGCTTTCGCCGCCGCGCTTGAGCACGCCGCGCGCGCCGATCGCCTTCAGCGCGGGCTCCGAGACATGCGCCGGATCGGCTACGGTGAGACGCAGACGCGTCGTGCAGGCATCGACCACCTTCAGGTTGGCCGCACCGCCGAGCGCATCGATATAGCGCGCCGCGCGCGAGAGCGCAGTAGCCGGTTGCGCCACGCCCGGCATCGACGAAGCGATCGCGGTGTCGCCGGCCGAGGCTTCACGGCCCGGCGTGGGCAGATTGAAGCGGCGAATGAAGAAGCGGAACAGCACGTAGTACACGACCGCGTAGGCCACGCCGAGCGGAATCGCTTCCCAGCCGTGCGTCGAGAGCCCGAAGTTCAGCACGTAGTCGATGAAGCCCGCCGAGAACGTGAAGCCGAGCTTGATGCCGAGCAACGAGCAGATCGCCAGCGACAGCCCCGTGAGCACCGCGTGAATCCCGTAGAGCACCGGCGCGAGGAACATGAACGTGAACTCGATCGGCTCGGTCACGCCCGTGAGGAACGAGGTGAGCGCCATTGAGAGCAGCAGGCCGCCCACCATCGCGCGGCGCTCCTTCGGCGCCTCGTGCAGCATGGCGAGGCAGGCCGCCGGCAAGCCGAACATCATCACCGGGAAAAAGCCGGCCATGAAGCTGCCCGCCGTGGGGTCGCCCGCGAAGAAGCGGTGCAGGTCGCCACTCACGGCCGCGCCGCCGCCTGGCGGCGTGAACGAGCCGAACACGAACCACACGAGCGAGTTGAGGATGTGGTGCAGCCCCGTGACGAGCAGCAAGCGGTTGAGCAAGCCATAGACGAAGGTGCCGATCGCGCCTGCCGTGGTGAGCCAGTGGCCGGCGCTGTCGATCACGGCCTGCACGGGTCCCCACGCATAGCCGAACACCACGCCAAGCACGAGGCACGCGAGCCCGGTGACGATGGGCACGAAGCGCTTGCCGCCGAAGAACGCAAGGAACTCGGGCAGCTTGATGTCCTTGTAGCGGTTGTACAGCATGCCCGCGACGACACCGGCCACCACCCCCGACAGCACGCCCATGTTGAGCTTGTCGTTGATGTCCTTCATCACGGCGGTCTGCACCAGATAGCCGAGCGCGCCGGCGAGCGCGGCCACGCCGTTGTTTTCCTTCGCGAACCCTACCGCGATGCCGATCGCAAACAAGAGCGGCAGGTTATCGAAGATCGCGCCGCCCGCGTCGGCGATGATCTTGATGTTGAGCATATCGGCCTGGCCGAAACGAAGCAGGATGCCGGCGACCGGCAGCACTGCGATCGGGAGCATCAGCGCGCGGCCGAGGCTTTGAATCTTGAGAAACGGATTGCCATCCATCGAACTGCCTCCAGTCCTTGTCTCTTGCGTGACGTAGTGCGTTGGTGAGAGAGGCCGGCGCGCGATCGCTGCGCGCCGACATGTACTCTTGAGGATTGCTTATGGTGTTTTGAACCAGCCCTTCAACCAGCCCTTCAACCGGGCCATCAATCGAGCGGCCAGCTTTCGCGACTCGCCGCGCGCACGGCTTGCGCCGACTCGAGCGCGAGCGCCGCCTGTGCGCGTTGACGACATGCGGCGTAGTCGAGCTTGCGCACGCGCGCCTTGATCGACGGGACGGAAACCGGATCGACGGAAAGCTCGGTCACGCCAAGGCCGACCAGCAGCGGCACCGCCAGCGGATCGCCCGCCAGCGCGCCGCACACGCCCACCCACTTGCCGTGCTTGTCCGCGCCCTGCACCGTCGCGGCGACGAGGCGCAGCACGGCCGGGTGCAGCCCGTCGGCTTGGGCTGCGAGATCGGGCTGGCAGCGGTCCATCGCGAGCGTGTACTGCGTGAGATCGTTGGTGCCGATCGAGAGGAAATCGGCATGACGCGCAAGCTGGTCCGCGAGCAGCGCCGCCGAAGGCACCTCGATCATTACGCCCACCTCGATCGGCTCAGTGCGGCCTGCCTCGCGTGCAAGCGTATCGATGCGCTCGCGCAGACGCACGAGCTCGCCCACGTCGGTGACCATCGGCAGCAGGATGCGCACCTTGCCCGCCGGCTGCACGGCAACGAGGCCGCGCAGCTGGTCGTCGAGCAGATCGGGACGCACCTGCGCGAGGCGAATGCCGCGCAGGCCCAGCGCCGGGTTCGGCTCGGGCGGAAGTGTCAAATAGTCGACTTCCTTGTCGGCGCCCACGTCGAGCGTGCGGATGATCGCGGTGCGGCCTGCGAGCGCATCCGTAATCGCCTGGTAGCTCTGACGATGCTCCTCCACCGTCGGCGCGGCCTGGCGGTGGATGAACAGCAGTTCCGTGCGCAGCAGGCCCACGGCGTCCGCGCCGTTTTCGACCGCCGTCACGGCATCCTCCAGCGTCGCGATGTTCGCCGCGACTTCGACGGCGTGGCCGTCACGCGTGGCCGCGGCCTCGTGCGAGGTGCGGCGGTTCGCTTCGCGCACGCCCGCAAGGCGCGCTTTCTCGCCGCGCGCACGTTCGACGTCGAGCGCGCTCGGCTGCCAGGCGAAGCGGCCTGCGCTCGCATCGATGACGACCTCGGTGCCTTCGGGCACCGTATGCAGCGCGTCGCCGAGCGCGACGAGCGCGGGAATGCCGGCCTGGCGCGCGATGATCGCAGCGTGCGAGGTCGCGCCGCCGCGCGCCATCACGAGCGCCGTCACGCGTGTGCGATCGAGCGTCGCGAGATCGGACGGCGTGAATTCGTCGGCGGCCAGCACCGCTTCTTCGGGCAGCGTGCGCGACGCCGTGTTCGAAAGCCCGAGCGCGCGCAACACACGCTTTTCGAGGTCGCGCAGGTCGGCGGCGCGCTCCGCGAGCAGCGGGTCGTCCACCTTGCCAAGCACCGCGATCTGCGCGCGGATGGCCTCGCGCCAGGCATAGCCCGCGCTCTTGCCGAGGCTGATCGCATCGCGCGCGGCGTCGACGAACGTGGGGTCTTCGAGCAGCACGCGGTGCATCGTGAAGATGCCCGCCTCGCCGATCGCTCCACGCTGCGAAGCCGTGCGCACGCTCTGGTTCAGTTCGGCGTCCACGACGGCGATGGCCTTGTCGAGCAGACGGCTCTCGGCCGCCGAGGTGCCGCTCGCAAGCTCGGGAGGCGTGAGCTCGGCTTCGTCCCAGCGCACCAGCTTGCCGACCGCGACGCCGGGCGCCGCGCACACACCCGCGAGCACGCCGGGCTCGTCGGACGGCACGATGCTGGCCGTAGCGGCTTGCATCACGGGCGCGGGCGACTGCTGCCGCGCCGGCGCTTCGCCGCCCTCGCCGGGCGCTTCACGCAGGAGTTCGTCCGCAACGGCGTCCACGGCGCGCTGCGCCTCCTTGCCGATGCCGACGAGTTCGATGGTCGCCCCCTCGCCCGCGCCGAGAGCGAGCAGCCCCACGACGCTCTCGATGGCGGCCTTGCGCTCGCCAAAGCGAACCTCGACGCGAGCCTCGATGCCGCGCACGGCCTCCCGCGCCCGCGCGGCAGGCCGCGCATGGAGGCCGCCTGCATGCGTGAGCTTGATGCTGCGGCGCGCTTCGTTCGCGACCACCTCGGTGGTGGCAACGGCAATCGCCCCACCATCACGCGCGCGCAGCACGAGCAGCGAAGTCACGCCCGCTTCGACGTGACCTGCGCCCGCGCGCTCGATCACTTCGAACGCGTCCGAGTTCGCGATCGCCACGACCGAGACGAGACTCGGGGCATTGCACGCCACCACGTCGAGATCGAACTCGATCAGCGCTTCGCCGCGGCGCACCTGCGCGCCCTGCGCGACCTTTGGCGTAAAACCCTTGCCGCTCAGCTCGACCGTGTCGATGCCGATATGCACGAGCACCTGTGCGCCTTCCGCCGTCTGCAGCGTGACTGCGTGGCCGGTGCGCGCCAGATGCATGACGATGCCGTCGCACGGCGCGACGAGCTGACCGACGAGCGGATCGATGCCGATGCCGTCGCCGAACAACCCTTCCGAGAACACCGGATCGGGCACTGACGCGAGCGGCACGACCGGCCCGGTGAGCGGCGCAACCAGCACGATATGGCCCTCGGCGCGATTTAACGGATCCATCAGGCGAGACTCCTCGATGCGTTCCATCAGCTTTCCAATCTAGTGGGTTTCAGTGACTTTGTTCAGGTAGCGCGGCTCGTCGGGATTGCGGCCGCGCGCAGCGGCGAGGCTCGCCGCCATTACGTAAAACGAAAGAATGGCTGCGATCGGATCGAGCGCCGGGTCGGCAGTCGCTTCGAGCGGCAGCGTCGCACCGGGCACGTCCGCGGGAGCGGCGAGCAGCACGCGCGCGCCGCGCTTTTGCATGTCGCGCGCGAACTCGATCAGGCCCGCCTGCTCCGGCCCGCGCGGCGCGAACACGAGCAGCGGGTAGTCGCGATCGATCAGCTCCATCGGACCGTGCCGCACTTCGGCGCTCGAAAACGCCTCGGCCTGGATGCCCGAGGTTTCCTTGAGCTTGAGCGCCGCCTCCTGCGCGACGGCGAGGCCCGGCCCACGGCCGATCACGATCATCTGCGTGACCTCGCGCAACTCGTCCACGGCCTTCGACCAGTCGAGCGCGCCCGCGCGATTGAGCGCGGCGGGCAGTGCGCGCACGGCGTCGAGGAACGCAGCGTCGCGCTGCCAGAAGCCGACGAGCTGCGCCGACATGGCGAGCATCGCGATATAGCTCTTGGTGGCCGCCACGCTGATCTCGGGACCGGCGAGGAGCGGCAGTTCGGCGCCGGCGGCGGCGGCGAGCGGCGAGCCCGCGACATTGACCATCGCCGCCGTCAACGCGCCCGCTTCGCGCAGCGCCTTGATCGTCGCGACGAGATCAGGACTCCTACCCGATTGGGAAAAAGCAAGGGCAAACTGGCCGCGCACACGTAAGGGCGCCTGTTGCAGCGTGGCGATCGACATGGGAATCGAGGCCACCGGCACGCCGATGCGGCTCATGGTGAGCGCGGCGAAGTAGCTCGCCGCGTGGTCCGAGCTGCCGCGCGCGACGGTGAGCGCGACATGGCGCGGCTCGGCCTCGAGCGCGCGGGCGAGCGCCTCGACGCGCGAAGTGTCCGCGAGTTGCGCGGCGACGACGCTGGACGAGGCCAGCGCTTCCTTAAGCATATTCGACAATCGATTCTCCTTCGACATAGGTCGCGGTGAGCGCCAGCTCGCGGTCGAACACGTTGACATCGGCCCATGCGCCGCGCACGAGGCGGCCACGGTCTTCGATGCCGAGATAGTCGGCGGCGTAGCGCGACAGGCGCGCGGACACGTCCGCGATCGGCAGGCCGATCGAGACGAGATTGCGCAACGCCTGGTCCATGGTGAGGGTGCTGCCCGCGAGCGTGCCGTCGGCGAGGCGCACGCCGCCGAGGCACTTCGTCACGCGCTGGCTGCCGAGGCGGTATTCGCCGTCGGGCATGCCGGTGGCCGAGGTGCTGTCGGTCACCACATAGAGACGCGGAATGGCGCGCAACGCGGCGCGGATCGCGCCCGGATGCACGTGCAGCAGGTCGGGAATGATCTCCGCGTACTCGGCATGCGCGAGCGCCGCGCCAACTACGCCCGGATTGCGATGATGCAGCGGCGACATCGCGTTGAAGAGGTGCGTGAAACCACAGGCGCCGTGCTTGAGCGCGGCCACGGCGTCGTCGTAGGTCGCGAGCGAATGGCCAAGCTGCACGCGCACGCCGCGCGCCGCCATCTCGCCGATGATCTCGATATGGCCCGCGATCTCGGGCGCCACAGTCACGACGCGGATGGGCGCGATCGAGAGGTACTTGAGCACTTCGTCGAGCACGGCGGAGACGGCCGCGTCGGGCTGCGCACCGAGCTTGCCCGGGTTGATGTACGGGCCTTCGAGGTGCACGCCGAGCACGCGCGCACCGCCCTGCGTGCGATTGCGCGCCACATCGCCCAGGCCCGCGACGACGCTCATCAACTCGTTGCGCGGCGCGGTCATGGTCGTGGCGAGCAGGCTCGTGGTGCCGTAACGGGCGTGCGTACGCGCGATGGTTTCGATCGCGTCGCCCGCTTCCATCACGTCGGCCCCGCCGCCGCCGTGCACATGCAGATCGATGAAGCCCGGCAGGATGTAGGGCGCGTCGTTCTTCGCCGGATCGGCGGCCTCGCCTGTGATCGCGGTGATGCGTCCGTTCTCGAAGGACAGTGAGCCGTAAATCCAGCCATTAGGGGTGAGTATGTTTCCGCTCAGCATGAGATTCTTCCGATAAGGCGCATCCAGGCGCGGTAGGACGTTTCGGTGACGTGCATGAGAGAGACAGCGGCGGCGCTCATTGGCGCAACTCCGCAACGAAGTCGTAATAGCCGTCGCGGCAATAGGTGTCGGTCAGCTCGATCGCACGCTGATCGGCGGAAAAGCCCACGCGCGTGATGACGAGCAGCGCCGCGCGCGGCTCGACGCCCATCAGCGTGGCGATCTCGCCCGTGGCGTTGACGGCGCGAAAGTGTTGCAAGGCGCGCACCACGGGCACGCGGCGCTGCTCGAGATACGTATAGAGCGAGCCGTCGATGGCCTGCGGGTCCGGCACGATCGAAACGGGCAACGCCGAATGCTCGACGGCCATCACGATGCCGTCGGCGCGGCGCAGCCGGCGCAGGCTCGCGACCGAGGCGCCTGGCGAAAGCCCGAGCTGCACGATCTCCTCGCGCCGCGCGGGGCGCACCTCGCGCTCGAGCCACACCGAATCGGGCGTGAAGCCGCGCTGCTCCATCTTCTTCGTGAAGCCGGTGAGGCGCGAGAGCGGATCCTCGACGCGCGGCGTGATGAAGCTGCCCGCACCGCGTGCGCGCCGGATCAGACCTTGCTCGACGAGCAGTTCGATCGCCTTGCGCGCCGTGATACGCGATACGCCGATGGCGTCCGAAAGCGTGCGCTCCGAGGGCAATGCCTCGCCGGCCGACCATACGCCACAGTGAATGGCCGTGGCAAGGTTGCGCGCGAGCTGCAAATAGAGCGGCGTCACATTGCGCGCATCGGGCGTCAGGGCAGACCAACGGGTTTCCATGGACTTTGCGCCAGCGGTTGGAGAGATCGTGAGACGGCCGGACATCCGAATGAGAGGACAGTGGATCCGGTGCGAAAGCGAGCCCATTATATAACCACAATAATACCAGTCAACAGATAGCGATCCGATCGAGCAAGATGAAAAATATCGTTTAAATTCAATCGATTGCACGACATCATAAGGCCCAGCGCGACGTGCTCGCGGGATCAGGATTTACCCTGGAAGGGGTCCATCTGGGCTCTTCATTGGGCTCAATTCGAGCAGATTCGGGCTATCTGGACCAGCCCAGCGCGATACCACCATAGAACCAGCGCGTGCTCCATTTTGAGTGAATCCGGCACAAGCCCCTTCGGACAAACGCAACGGGCAGTGAATGGGCATAAAAAAACGCCGCGGCTTTCGCCACGGCGTTCTTGCGTACTGCCCGGATTACGCGCGCCGATCGGGCGCTCGCTGTGATTCGGTCGATCAGAACGACGGAACCATCGAACCCTTGAATTCGTTCTTGATGAACTGGCGCACATCTTCCGACTGATAAGCGGCAACCAGCTTCTTCACCCACGGCTTGTCCTTGTCCTGGGTGCGCACGGCGATCAGGTTCGCGTACGGGCTGTGGATGTCCTCGAGCGCGATCGCGTCCTTGGTCGGCTGCAGGCCGGCGGCCAGCGCGTAGTTCGTGTTGATCACGGCAGCGTCCACGTCGCCAAGCGCGCGCGGCAGCTGCGCAGCATCCAGTTCGACGAGCTTCACCTTCTTCGGGTTCTCGGCCACGTCGAGCGGCGTCGCGTTGTTGCCGTTGGCGCCCACGCCCGGGCGCAGCTTGATCACGCCCTTGTTCTGCAAAAGCAGCAGCGCGCGGTTCTCGTTCGACGGATCGTTCGGCACCGCGACCTTCGCACCTTGCGGCAGATCGTTCAGCGACTTGAGCTTCTTCGAGTACACGCCGATCGGCGAGATGTACGTGAGACCAGCGTTCACGAGCTTATAGCCGCGCTGCTTGATCTGGCTGTCGAGATACGGCCCGGTCTGGAAGCTGTTCGCGTCGAGTTCGCCGGCGTCGAGCGCGGCGTTCGGTTGCACGTAATCGTTGAATTCGATGACCTTCACGTTCAGGCCTTCGCGCTTCGCGACCTTCTGGACGACGGCCCAGACCTGCGCGTCCGGACCGGAAACGGTGCCGACCTTGATGACCTGGTCGTCGGCGCGGGCGCCGAAGCTGGCTGCGAGCGTGGTGGCGGCAATGCCGGCGAGGAGGGCTTTAATCAGATTTCTGCGCTGCATGTACAAGATGTTCCTGCGTGGTTCCGTTGTTTCCCCGGCCCGACGGTATTGTGTGCCGTCTACCGGGCGATATAAATGCTCTCATATGGCGCCAGCTGCGGGAAATAAAGAATTCGCATACTGGTATGCCGGCGCGGCGCCCCAACTGGCGCACCGCAGCGAACGCCCGCGTTAGCCGGGGTTCGCGCCGAGCAGGATCTTCAGGTCGTGCAGCCAGGGCGTGACGCCCTGCCCGTCGCGCGCGAAGAGGCGCAGCTTGCCGGTCGTGTCGAAGACGTAGCTCGCGGCGGTGTGGTCCATCGTGTAGCTGTCAGGCGTATTGCCGGGCACCTTCGCGTAGTAGACGCGGAAGTCCTTCGTCACCTGCTTGAGCTGCTCTTCGTTGGCGGGACGCAGCGCAACGAAGGTCGGATTGAACGCGGCCACGTACTGGCTCAGGACCTGCGCCGTGTCTCGCTCGGGATCGACGGAAACGAACAGCACCTGAACGCGCTTCGCGGCATCGGGCCCCAGTTGCTGGAGCGCCTGCGAAAGCTCGGCCATGGTGGTCGGGCAAACGTCGGGGCAATGTGTATAGCCGAAGAAGAGCACGACCACCTTGCCGTTGAAGTCGGCGAGCGTGCGTGTCTTGCCACTGGTGTCGGGCAGCGCGAAGTCCTTGCCGAACTGCGTGTTGCCGGTGATGTCGAGATTCGTGAACGACGGCGGCTGCTGGCCGCAGCCAACCAGTGCCAGCATGCCGCCGAGCGCGCCCGCGGCGGCGAGACCGATCAGCAGAACGCGCAGCGAGACACGCGTGGCACGCGCCACGCGCGCAAACGTTGAGCGGACCATGTCGTTACGCCCCGATAAGCGCATGCACGTAGTGATCGACGAGCAGCGCCACGAACAGCAACGAGAGGTAGACGATCGAATAGCGGAAGGTCTTGCGTGCGAGCGCGTCGGAGTACTCGAGGTAGATCTTCCACGCATAGGCGAGGAACACCGCACCGAGCAGCACGGCCGCAGCCAGATAGAGCACGCCGCTCATGCCCGAGATGTACGGCATCAGCGTGACCGCGAACAGGATCACGGTGTAGAGCAGGATGTGCAGACGCGTGTACTTTTCGCCGTGCGTGTTGGGCAGCATCGGCAGGCCGGCGTTTTCGTAGTCCTTGCGGCGGTAGAGCGCGAGCGACCAGAAGTGCGGCGGCGTCCACACGAAGATGATGAGCACGAGAATCCAGGCGTCGCCGGGCACGTGGCCCGTGACGGCCGCCCAGCCGAGCGCCGGCGGCATGGCGCCCGAGGCGCCGCCGATCACGATGTTCTGCGGCGTGGCGGGCTTGAGCAGCAGCGTGTAGATGATCGCGTAGCCAATGAAGGTCGCGAACGTGAGCCACATGGTGAGCGCGTTGGTGAACGTGTAGAGCACCCACATGCCGATACCGCCGATCACGGCGGAGAAGATCAGGATCTGCATGCTCGTGATCTCGCCGCGCGCCGAAGGACGCCAGGCAGTGCGACGCATGCGCGCATCCACCTTCTGCTCGACGAGACAGTTGATCGCGAAGGCCGCACCGGC
>NZ_DATJWR010000326.1:0-10481 GCF_035501035.1 Paraburkholderia sp. | reverse complement strand
ACGCCAGCGTTGCGAGAATACGTGATCACCAAACTGGACAGGGTGCTAAGACATTTCGATCAGGTAATCGATGGCAATGTGGTCCTCTCGGTCGACAACCATAAGGAAAAGGATAAGAGACAGAAGGTCGAAGTGAACCTTCATCTGAAAGGCAAGGATATTTTTGTGGAGAGCGCGAACGGTGACATGTACGCCGCCATCGATCTCGTGGTCGACAAGCTCGACCGCCAGGTCGTACGTCACAAGGACCGCGTGCAGGGACATCAGCATGAGGCGCTAAAGCACCAGCCGGCGCCGATCATCGAAGTCCCGCCGCAATGAATAGCGTGGCGATGCATGCCATGACGCGAGGCTGGAGTCGATAGATCATCCTCTACCCCGCAAGCGAAGCCGCCCGGACCGGGCGGCTTTTTCGTGAGTACGTGCAACTTCGGGTGTTCTTGCGGGTGCAACCGCGCAACGACGGTTGCGCTCATGCATGGCGCATCGCACCATCGGCATGTACGCTTGTTCTATAATGGTCCAGTTGTGTGCGGGGTGTAACGTCCCCACGGTCCCGGCACCGGGTTTCGTCGCCAGATCCAACGCGTCCCGCGAAGCGGGCAGTTGTCGGGGTGAGGAGCATTCAGGCCACGTTTTCGCCTGCCAACATGAATCGTTTAGCCAAAATACTTCCCATCGAGAACGTCGTCGTCGGCCTGTCCGTTACCAGCAAGAAGCGCGTCTTCGAACAGGCTGGCCTGATCTTCGAAAACCAGAACGGCATCGCCCGCAGCACGGTTACCGACAACCTTTTCGCACGCGAGCGCCTCGGCTCCACGGGCCTGGGCGAAGGTGTCGCGATTCCGCACGGCCGCATCAAGGGCCTGAAGCAGCCGCAGGCTGCCTTCGTGCGCCTCGCCGAGCCGATCGCCTTCGAAGCGCCGGACGGGCAGCCCGTCTCGCTCCTCATCTTCCTCCTCGTGCCCGAGCAGGCTACACAGCAGCACCTTGAAATCCTGTCCGAGATCGCACAACTGCTGTCGGATCGCGAAACACGTGAGCGGCTCCATACGGAAGAGGACCGCGAAACGTTGCATCGCCTGCTCACCCAGTGGCAACCTTGATGTAATTTGCGGCGTCTTGCGGATTTGCGGCCGGCGCGCCGCGCGCCAGTGGGTGGTCCGTGCAGCGAACGCGCGCTGCGCCCGGACACGGTTGAAGCCCCAGGCGCCTGAGGCCGTTAAACGAGCAAGCTCGCCAGCGAAAAGCGCCCGGCAAATCCGGCAGTCAAAAATCGGCAGACGTAATCCGGCGGCCAATCCCGCCAGCAGTTGAGCGAGCCCTCTCGCGGAGCCAGCGACTCATGGACACTTCCAGCATCAACGCCCAAAGCATCTTCGACGACAACGCCACCACGCTGAAGCTCAGCTGGCTGACGGGGCACGAAGGCTGGGAGCGCGGCTTTTCGACTGAGACGGTGGCCACGGCCACGGCGAGCGCGGACCTCGTCGGCCACCTGAACCTCATCCACCCGAACCGCATCCAGGTGCTCGGCGACGCCGAAATCCACTACTACCAGCGCCAGACCGACGAAGACCGCTCGCGCCACATGGCCGAGTTGATCGCACTCGAACCGCCTTTTCTCGTGGTCGCCGACGGCATGACTGCGCCGCCCGAGCTGGTGCTGCGTTGTACGCGCTCATCCACGCCGCTCTTCACCACGCCGATGTCGGCGGCCACCGTCATCGACAGCCTGCGTCTTTACATGTCGCGCATACTCGCGCCGCGCGCGACGCTGCATGGCGTGTTCCTCGACATCCTCGGCATGGGCGTGCTGCTCACGGGCGACTCCGGCCTCGGCAAGAGCGAGCTGGGTCTCGAACTCATCAGCCGCGGCCATGGGCTCGTGGCCGACGACGCCGTGGACTTCGTGCGCCTCGGCCCCGATTTCGTCGAAGGCCGATGCCCGCCGCTGCTGCAGAACCTGCTCGAAGTGCGCGGCCTGGGCCTGCTCGACATCAAGACGATCTTCGGTGAAACGGCCGTGCGCCGCAAGATGAAGCTCAAGCTCATCGTGCAGCTCGTGCGCCGCCCGGACGGCGAGTTCCAGCGTCTGCCGCTCGAGAGTCAGACCGTGGATGTGCTGGGCCTGCCCATCAGCAAGGTCACGATCCAGGTGGCCGCGGGTCGCAACCTCGCCGTGCTGGTCGAGGCCGCCGTGCGCAATACGATCCTGCAACTGCGCGGCATCGACACGCTGCGCGATTTCATGGACCGCCAGCGCCTCGCCATGCAGGACCCCGACAGCCAGTTCCCCGGCAAGCTGATCTAACGCCACGGCGCGTGCTCATTGGTGCCGCGCGGCCCGGAGAGCCAGTACAGGCGCGCGGATCGGATGCTATGATGACCCAATCGGGTTCATCGAATTTCCCATGCGTATCATCCTGATCACCGGCATTTCGGGCTCCGGCAAGTCAGTGGCGCTCAACGCGCTCGAAGACGCCGGGTACTTCTGCGTCGACAATCTGCCGCCGCGCCTGTTGCCGCAGCTCACACAATATCTCGGCGAGGACGGCTACGAGCGCCTCGCCGTCGCGATCGACGCGCGCTCGAGTGCTTCGTTCGACGACATGCCGGAGATGATCCGCGACCTCGCACAGCGCCACGACGTGCGCGTGCTGTTCCTCAACGCGAGCACGCAGTCGCTCATTCAGCGCTTTTCGGAAACGCGGCGCCGCCATCCGCTCTCGGGCTCTCCCGCGCACGACGCGAACGTGGGCATGCTCAAGTCGCTCGAGGAAGCGATCGAGCACGAGCGCGAACTCGTCTCGAACCTCGCCGAGTTCGGCCATCAGGTCGATACGAGCAACCTGAGCGCGAATGCGCTGCGACAGTGGGTGAAGGTGTTCGTCGAGGGCGAGCGCGGCTCGCTCATGCTCACCTTCGAATCGTTTGGCTTCAAGCGCGGCGTGCCGCTCGACGCGGATCTCGTGTTCGACGTGCGCACGCTGCCCAATCCGCATTACGACGCTCGCCTGCGGCCGCTCACCGGGCTCGATCAGCCCGTGATTGACTTTCTGGATGCGCAGCCTGCCGTCCACGAAATGATTGACGATGTGTACGCGTTCGTCGCGAAATGGCTGCCGCATTTTCGCAACGACAACCGCACCTATCTGACTATCGCGATAGGCTGCACCGGCGGCCAGCATCGCTCGGTGTATATCGCCCAGACGCTCGCCACGCGCTTTGCCGGCGAGTCGAACGTTATCGTGCGCCACCGCGACGCGCCTCTCGATGTTGGAGAATCGTCGCGCCTGATCGCCTAACCGGCCGCGCATCGCGCGGCCCTTAACGGAAAGCGTTGCGCCATGTCCTCGTCTCCTGCCGTGCTTGCCGATTTGCCGCTGTTTCCGCTGCATACGGTGCTGTTCCCTGGCGGCCTCTTGCCGCTCAAGATCTTCGAAGCGCGATACCTGGACATGGCGAGCGAGTGCCTGCGCGAGCACACGCCGTTCGGTGTGTGCCTGCTCAAAAGCGGCGCCGAAGTCGCGCAGCCCGACGAGCACGTTGCAGTGCCGGAGTCGGTGGGCTGCCTCGCTGTCATCGACGAGTGCGATGTCGAGACCTTCGGCATGCTGCACATCTGCGCGCACGGCACGCAGCGCTTTCATCTGCTCTCGCATCGCGTGCAAGCCGACGGCCTGCTCGTGGGCGTGGCCGAACTGATCCCCGAAGACATTCCGCTCGAAGGCAGCGAGCGGCTCGCGCGGTTCGGCGCGTGTGCCGAAGTGCTCGAGCGGATCATCGCGACGATCCGCGAGCGCGACGCGACGAGCCTGCCATTCGCCGAACCGTTCCGCTTCGACGACCCTTCGTGGGTCTCGAATCGTCTCGCCGAAGTACTGCCGATCGCGCTACGCGCGCGTCAGAAGCTCATGGAGCTGAACGATGCCGGTGCGCGCATCGACGTCGTGCATCACTACATGCAGCAGCATCAGTTGCTTTGATGAGGCTTGCGTCGCGGCGTTAGATCAACGGCCCGCGCAGCGCGTCGAGCAGCTTGCGCACCGGAGCGGGCACGCCGTACGCATCGATCTCGCGCAACGGCACCCATGCGGTTTGGTTATCGCTTGCTTCGAGTGGCGCGGCCTCGCGCTGCAGTTCGACGACTCGCGGCTCGATGTCGAGCTTAAAGTGCGTGAACGTGTGCGTGAGCGGCGCGAGCGGCGAACCCGCGCTCGCGCGCTCGCGGCTCGCGCCGAATGCCTGCGCGCGCTCGACGAGCGCCGCTTCGTCGGCGGCTTCGGGCAGGCTCCACAGGCCCCCCCAGATGCCCGAAGGCGGCCGCTTCTCCAGCATCACGGCATCGTCGGCGAGCAGCACGAGCATCCACGTGCGCCGCGTGGGCACCGCCTTCTTGGGACGCGCAGCGGGCAGTTCGCGTTGTCGCCCCGTTGTCTTCGCCACGCAATCCGAAGCGAACGGGCAACGCACGCAGTCAGGCTTGCCGCGCCCGCACAGCGTCGCGCCGAGGTCCATCAAACCCTGCGTGTATGCGCTCACGTCGGCGTCGCTTGCGGCGGCACCCGGCACGAGCGATTCGGCAAGCGTCCACATCGCGTTCTCCACGCGCTTTTCGCCCGGGAAGCCTTCCACACCGAACACGCGCGCCAGCACGCGCTTCACGTTGCCGTCGAGGATCGTCGCGCGCGCACCGAACGCGAACGACGCGATCGCCGCCGCCGTCGAGCGACCTATGCCCGGCAGCTCCGCAAGTGCCTCGACCGTCGATGGAAAACGGCCGCCGTGCGTGTGCGCCACGACCTGCGCGCAGCGATGCAGATTGCGCGCGCGCGAGTAGTAGCCGAGCCCTGCCCATAGGGCCATCACATCGTCGTCACTCGCGCCGGCGAGTGCCTCGACCGTGGGAAAGCGCTCGAGAAAGCGTGCGTAATACGGAATCACGGTCGAGACCTGGGTCTGCTGCAGCATGATTTCCGAGAGCCAGATGCGGTACGGGTCGCGCGTGTTCTGCCACGGCAGGTCGTGACGCCCATGCTCGCGCTGCCACGCGATCAGGCGTGGCGCGAAGCCGGTGAGCAGTTCGACGGGATACGCGCCAGCCGCGAGCGGCGCAGAAGTGGACGAGGTTCGGTACATGGAAGAGCTTGCCGGTCAGCGCTGGCAGCGCGGACAGAAATAAGTGGAACGCTGGCCCTGCACGATCTGTTTGATCGGCGTGCCGCACACGCGGCAGGGCTCGCCGGCCCGGTCATAAACGAAGTATTCGAGCTGGAAATAGCCGCTTTCGCCATTGCTGCCGACGAAATCGCGCAGCGTGCTGCCGCCCTTCTCGATGGCCGAGGCGAGCACGGCGCGCACGGCGTCCGCGAGAAGCTCGTAGCGCGCGAGCGAGACGCGCCCCGCCGGGGTCGTGGGCCGGATGCCCGCGCGAAAGAGGCTTTCCGACGCGTAGATATTGCCCACGCCCACCACGATGTCGCCGGCGAGCAGTGCCTGCTTGACGGCGACCTTGCGGCCGCGCGTCTCGCGATAGAGCAACGCGCCATCGAAGGCCGGCGTGAACGGTTCGATGCCGAGACTCGCCAGCAGCGGATGACCGAGCACGTCGCCCGCCTCGCGCGGATGCCAGAGCACGGCGCCGAAGCGGCGCGGGTCACGAAAGCGCAGCGTGAAGTCGTCGAAGAACCAGTCGATGTGATCGTGCTTTTCCGCGGCCGGCGGCTTCGGCAGATTGCGCAGCACACGCAACGTGCCGGTCATACCCAGATGTACGATGAACCAGCCCGCGTCGACCTCGAACAGCAGATATTTGCCGCGGCGCCCGACCGAACGAATCGTGCGGCCGCGCAGCGTGCGGCCGAGCGTGGCCGGCACGGGCCAGCGCAATGTGGGGTTGCGCACCTCCACACGCTCGACGCGGCGGCCGGCGACCCACGGTTCGATCCCCCTTCGGGTAACCTCAACTTCTGGCAACTCTGGCATGACTGATGGCCTGAATGGGATGCTGATTCGGGTTGGTCTACAACTTGCGTAATCGTTATGTGCGCGTTGTGCGCGTATTGTAGCCAGCGCGTTACAATCGACCGAAACATTCGACGGAATTCCATGGAACTGCCTTTCGTTAAGCTGTTCGCGAAGCGTCCCGCGACGCCCCGCGTGCCCGCCGCCTTCGCGCGCCGCCTGATCGGCGCCGCAGTTCTCGCGGCCTGGGCGTTGACCACGTCGAGCGCATATGCGCAGGATCCGTCCCCCGACACGGACGACACTTCCGTCACCATGCCGGACGCCTTCGGTCCCGCCTCGCCGGACGAACTGAAGGACCTGCCGGACGTCCCGTTGTCGAGCCAGATCGTCTTCCAGGTGCTCGCCGCAGAGATCGCGCTGCAGCGCGACCAGCCTGCACCCGCGTTTCAAACGTATCTCGCGCTAGCGCGCGACACGCACGATCCGCGCATGGCGCAGCGCGCAACCGAAATCGCGCTCGCGGCGCAAAGCCCGTCCGACGCCCTCACGGCCGTGCAGCTCTGGCAGCAGTACGCGCCCGACTCGGAGCGTGCGGCGCAGCTCGACGCGTCGCTGCTCGTGCTCGCCGGCAAGCCCGACGAAGCCCAGCCGCTGCTCGCGCGGGAGCTCGCACGCGTGCCGGCCGACAGCCGCGGCCAGGCGATCCTCTCGCTGCAACTGCTGATCTCGCGCGGCCCCAATCGCGTAGGCGGGCTGAACGTGCTCAAGACGATGCTCAAGGACGACATGAAGCGTCCAGAGGCGCAGCTCGCGATCGGCCGCCAGCAGTTGCTCGCCGACGACGCGCCCGGCGCGCGCAAGTCGTTCGAGCAGGCGCTCGCAATCAAGGCCGACTATCTGCCCGCCGCGCTGATGCTCGCGCAGATGGGACCGGAGGAGCGCAGCGAAGGCATCGCTTCGATCGAGAAGTACGTCCAGCAGAATCCGAAGTCGCGCGAAGGCCGGCTCGCCCTCGCGCAAACCTACCTCGCAGCCGACCGTCTCGACGACGCGCAAAAGCAGTTCGAGATCCTGCACAAGGACAACTCGAATGACCTGATGCCGCTCATGGCGCTTGCGCTCATCAGCGTGCAGCAAAAGAAGTTCGATGCGGCTCAGAAGTACCTGACGCAATACGCGCAGATCGCCGAGAAAAATCCGGCCGCCGATCCTGGCCAGGCCTACATTTACCTTGCGCAGTTGTCGGTCGAGCAGAAGGACGACGCCGGCGCGCAAAAGTGGCTCGACAAGATCCAGCCCAGCAGCCAGCAGTATGTGCCGGCCCAGATCACGCGCGCGCAGATCCTCGACAAGGAAGGCAAGACCGACGACGCACGCCGCCAGCTCGCGAGCATCCAGAGCGACGACCCGCGCGACCAGGCGCTGATCGCGCGCACCGACGCTGCGATCCTGTTCGACGCGAAACGCTATCCGGAAGCCGAAGCGCGGCTGGCGAAGGCAACCGCGGACTTCCCGGACGACCCTGACCTCACCTATGACTACGCGATGGCCGCGGAAAAGAACGGCCATTACGAAGTCATGGAAGCGCAGTTGCGCAAGCTGATCCAGACGCAGCCCGACAATCCGCAGGCCTACAACGCGCTCGGCTACTCGCTCGCGGACCGCAATCTGCGCCTGCAGGAAGCCGACAAGCTCGTCGAAAAGGCCTCGGCGCTCGCACCGGACGACGCATTCATCATGGACAGCGTGGGTTGGGTGAAATACCGCATGGGCGACAACGCCGACGCGATCAAGCTCTTGCGCAAGGCCTACAGCCTCCAGCCGAACGCGGAAATCGGCGCGCACCTCGGCGAGGTGCTCTGGAAGAACGGCGACCAGGACGGCGCACGCGCCGCCTGGCGTGAGGCGCGCAAGCTCGAACCCGACAACGACACCCTCCTGAAGACGCTCAAGCGCTTCCAGGTCAACGATCTCTGATGGCTGATTTCCCCCCCGAATTTATCCCCAAGGCATTTCCCGCCACGCACGCCGCCCGCCTCGCGCGGCGTGCGGCGCTCGGCGCGGCGGCGGCTGCGCTCATCGTGCTCACGGGCTGCGCCACGCAGCAGCCGCCGCGCCAGCCGTCCACCTCGAACGCCACGACCTCACTCACCACGCAGACGAACCGCGCCTATCACGGCCGCTTCGCCGTGCAGTACGTCGATCAGAACGGCCAGCAGCGCAACGCCTACGGCAACTTCGACTGGCACGAGACCGACTCGACCGTGACGCTGCAACTGCTCAATCCGCTCGGGCAAACGCTCGCGCTCGTGACTTCGGCGCCGGCGCAGGCCACGCTCGAGTTGCCGAACCGCCAGCCTCTCACGGCCGACAACGTCAGCACGCTCATGCAGCAGGCGCTCGGCTTCGCGCTGCCCGTGGAAGGACTGCGCTACTGGCTGCAGCCTTCGGTTGCGCCCACGTCGCGCGCACACACCACACCCGATCCACAGGACCCGCAACGGCTTTCGCAGATTCAGCAGGATGGCTGGACCATCGACTACGTCGCGTACGCGGACGCGCCCGGCACCGGCGTGAAGCGCGTCAATCTCACACGCGAAGAACCGCCGCTTCAGATCAAGCTCGTGCTCGACCAGTAAGCGGGCGCCCGACTACCCAACACCAGTAACGTCTGGCCGGCATGCGCTGGCCGGCACCACGCATCATGATCGAAACCCAGGACTCGCTGCGCGACTGTCTCGCGCCCGCGAAACTCAATCTCTTCCTGCATATCACGGGCCGCCGGCCCGATGGCTATCACGATCTGCAGACCGTGTTCCAGTTGCTCGACTGGGGCGACACGCTGCACTTCACGCGTCGCCAGGACGGGCGCATCACGCGCACCGTCGAAGTGGAAGGTGTTCCCGCCGAGCACGACCTCACCGTGCGCGCGGCGACGTTGCTCAAACAGCATACGGGCACGCAGGAAGGCGTGGAGATCGACATCGAAAAGCGTCTGCCGATGGGCGCGGGGCTCGGTGGCGGCAGCTCCGACGCGGCCACGACGCTGCTTGCCCTCAACCGTCTCTGGAAGCTCAACCTGCCGCGCGAAGAATTGCAGGCGCTCGCACTCAAACTGGGCGCCGATGTACCGTTCTTCGTGTTCGGGAAAAATGCATTTGCAGAGGGTGTCGGAGAAGCGTTGGAGGCTGTACAATTGCCCCCGCGTCATTTTTTGGTCGTGACGCCGCGGGTTCATGTTCCTACTGCTGAGATTTTTTCCGAAAAGTCGTTGACAAGGGACACAAAGGCCTGCAAAATAGCAGTCTTTCTTGCACAGCAAGCAACGCAAACCGGTTGGCCAGACAGTTTCGGCCGAAACGATATGCAAGCGGTTGTCGCAGGAAAATACGCGGAAGTCGCGCAGGTGCTTCGATGGTTTGATTGCATCGCACCAGCGCGGATGACCGGATCGGGTGCCAGCGTTTTTGCAGCATTCGCCAGTCGGACCGAGGCAGAAGCGGCACACGCCAAACTGCTCGCGGAGCAGCCCGATTGGAGAAGCGCAGTGGCCTCGAGTCTGGATACGCATCCACTCTTCGCTTTCGCGGCATAGTTTTGCGTGGTTGAGCGGCCCTACCCGGTCAACCAGGCTCAAAGTTGAGTGTAGGGGAGTCGCCAAGTTGGTTAAGGCACCGGATTTTGATTCCGGCATTCGAGGGTTCGAGTCCTTCCTCCCCTGCCAATAATTTCAGGCAGTTCGCCCTGTGGTTTAGAAAGGGCAATTCGCCTTAGTCGTCCCTCTCGCCCCCCAAGTCCGCAGCAGGTGCATGATGAGCAGCCATGACGGCCTGATGGTATTTACTGGCAACGCAAATCCCGCGCTTGCCCAGGAAGTCGTCAAGATCCTCGGTATTCCCCTCGGCAAGGCTATGGTTAGCCGCTTCTCCGACGGCGAAATCCAGGTCGAAATCCAGGAAAACGTGCGTGGCAAGGACGTCTTCGTCCTCCAGTCTACGTGCGCGCCGACCAACGACAATCTGATGGAACTGATGATCATGGTCGATGCGCTCAAGCGCGCATCCGCAGGCCGGATCACCGCAGCCATCCCCTACTTCGGCTATGCCCGTCAAGACCGCCGCCCGCGTTCGGCGCGCGTCGCCATCTCGGCGAAGGTCGTGGCGAACATGCTGGAAATCGCTGGCGTCGAGCGGATCATCACGATGGATCTGCACGCCGACCAGATTCAGGGCTTCTTCGACATTCCCGTCGACAACATCTATGCAACGCCCGTGCTGCTCGGCGATCTGCGCAAGCAGAACTACGAGAACCTGCTGGTCGTTTCGCCGGACGTTGGCGGCGTGGTGCGCGCCCGCGCGCTCGCCAAGCAGCTGAACTGCGATCTCGCGATCATCGACAAGCGTCGTCCGAAGGCGAACGTCGCCGAAGTGATGAACATCATCGGTGAAGTCGAAGGCCGCACCTGCGTGATCATGGACGACATGGTCGACACCGCCGGCACGCTCTGCAAG